>CAZPEZ010000019.1:0-55143 GCA_964585715.1 uncultured Occallatibacter sp. | reverse complement strand
GTCTACGGCTTGCTTGGCGCTGACTCGCCTCTCAATGAAAAAGGGCGACCCGAAGGCCGCCCCTGTCTCCTGAAGAAGAACCTTACGCGCTCACCGGCTCGCTTGCTGTCACGTTCACCGGCGTCAGCCACCCAAACCGGTCCGGCTTCAGCCCGTTCGCAATGCCGAAAAACTCATCGGCGATCTTCTGCGTGATCTCGCCTGTCTTGCCGTCTCCCACAACCACGCGATCGATCGAACGAATCGGCGAAACCTCGGCGGCTGTCCCGGTGAAGAACACCTCGTCGGCGATGTACAGCAGCTCGCGCGGCATGGACTGTTCGATCACCGTGAATCCGAGATGACGCGCAATGGTCAGCACGCTGTCGCGCGTGATGCCTGAAAGCGCCGAATTCGCCAGCGGCGGCGTATAGAGCACGCCGTTGCGCACGATAAAGATGTTCTCGCCCGATCCCTCGCTGACCAGGCCGTTGACGTCGAGCGCGATGCCCTCGGAGTAGCCGTTCACGTCCGCTTCCATGCGAATCAGCTGCGAGTTCATGTAATTGGCGCCGGCCTTGGCCAGCGCCGGCATCGTGTTCGGCGCCAGCCGGTTCCAGCTCGACACACACACATCCGCGCCGCCGTGCCCGGCCACGTACTTGCCCCACGGAAAGTTCGCCATGTAGATCTCGACCGGCGACCCCTTGGGGTTGACCCCAATCTCGCCATACCCGCGCAGCGCGATCGGCCGGATATAGCACGGCGCCACGCCGTTCGCCTCGATCAAGTCCACAACTGCCGCGCACAACTCGTCGAGGGTGAAGGGAAGTTCCATCCGGTAAATCTTGGCTGAGTCGAGCAGCCTCTGCATGTGTTCGGGCAGGCGGAACACGGCCGAACCGTGCGGTTGCGCGTAGCAGCGGATACCTTCAAAAACACTCGAGCCATAGTGGACCACGTGGCTCATGACATGGATCGTGGCTTGTTCCCACGGAATCAGGTTGCCGTTGTGCCATATTTTTTGAGTTTTCTGTATCGGCATGGGGATTATTTTAGGGGCTCCTTCGTATCTGACAGGGTAGCGCGACCAGGGGTTTCCTGTCACGGCGTCCAAACGGGGCAGGAACCAGCCGTAACAGTACTTTGACATGAGGCGCATCCAATGGTGAAAGCGCCTCAAACTCGCTCTCAGGGAGATGCAATGCAGGGTCTGGAAGGAAAGGTCGCCATCGTCACCGGAGCCGGCTCCGGAATCGGGCAGGGAATTGCCAGGCGCCTCGGCGCAGAAGGCGCCAAAGTCGTCGTCGACTACGTGGGTCATTCCGACGGCGCCGAAGAGACTGCCCGTGCCATCGACGATGCGGGTGGTGAAGCCGAAATCGTTCAGGCCGACGTGACGAATCTTGACGCCGTCCGCGCCCTGGTCGACACCGCCTGGTCTCGCTTCGGTTCCGCCGACATCCTCGTCAACAATGCCGGGATGGAAAAGAAGTCCGCCTTCTGGGATACGACCTCCGACGACTACGACAAGGTGATGGCTGTGAACCTGCGTGGCCCCTTCTTCCTCTCCCAGGCCTTCGTTCGCCGCCTGCGCAATGCCAAGAAGCCAGGCCGCATCGTCAATATCAGCTCCGTCCACGAAGACATGGTCTTTCCCGGCTTCGCGACCTACTGCTGCAGCAAAGGCGGACTCCGCATGTTGATGCGCGACCTCGCCGTCGAGCTAGGACCCCTCGGCATTACTGTCAACAATGTCGCCCCCGGCGCCATCTCGACTCCCCTCAACAAGTCCCTGCTCGGAAACAAGCCTGAGCTCGACGCTTTGCTCGCCAATATTCCTCTCGGGCGGCTCGGCACCCCAGACGACGTCGCCAGCCTCGTCGCTTTCCTCGCTTCCGATGACGCGGCCTACATCACCGGTTCCACGTTCGTCGTCGACGGCGGCTTGATGCGAAACTATCGCGAGCAGTAAAGGAAATGGGTGCCCCATGTCCCTCGCACTTGGGGACATGGGAAAGTAAGAACAAAGAACTGGACGCGTTTGGAGATCCACCAATCCGCACGAAAATGGGTGGACCATAACAACTATGCCCGGAAGAATCGAAGACTACGCCCTCGTTGGTGACTGCGAAGCCGCCGCCCTGGTTCACCGCAACGGCTCCATCGACTGGCTCTGCTGGCCCGACTTCTCCTCGGACGCCTGCTTCGCCGCTCTCCTCGGCACCGAAGACAATGGCTACTGGAAGATCGCGCCCGCCCAGGGCCGCGTTCGGACCACGCGCCGCTATCGCCCCCACACCCTCATCCTCGAGACCACCTTCGAGACCGCCGACGGCGCCGTCCGCCTCATCGACTTTATGCCCGCGCGCGGCACGCACTCCGACGTCTTCCGCATTGTCGAGGGCATCCGTGGCAAGGTTCCGATGCGCATGGATCTGGCTCTTCGTTTCGACTTCGGCCGCACCATCCCCTGGGTCACTCATCTTCGCGATGGCTTCCGCGCCGTCGCCGGGCCCAACCTCGCCGTCTTTCACGCATCGATCCCCGTCCACGGCGAAAACCTGACCACCGTCGCCGACTTCACCGTTAGCCGTGGCCAGCGCGTCCAGTTCTCACTCACCTACGGCCAGTCCTTCGAGCCCGATCCACCCAAAACCAGTCCTCTGCGAGCCCTTCACTTTGCCGAAAAGTTTTGGCGCGACTGGAGCAGCCGACTCGCCTACCGTGGCCCCTATCGCGACGCTATCGAGCGGTCGCTGATCACCCTCAAGGCTCTTACCTTCCGGCCCACAGGCGGCATTGTCGCCGCCGTGACAACGTCGCTGCCTGAGTGCATCGGCGGCGTGCGCAACTGGGACTATCGTTTTTGCTGGCTCCGCGACACCACCTTCACCCTTCTCGCCCTTGCCAACGCCGGCTATTACGAAGAAGCACTTGCGTGGCAGGACTGGCTTCTTCGCGCCCTGGCCGGCAGTCCCGATCAGGTCCAGATCATGTACGGCATCAAGGGGGAGCGCCAGCTGTTCGAGCGGGAAGTCGACTGGCTCCCCGGATACGAAAACTCGCGACCCGTTCGTGTCGGCAATGCCGCATCGCTCCAACTGCAACTCGATATCTACGGCGAAATGCTCGACTGCTTCTTCCACTCCAAACACAGCGTCGATGGCCACACCGAAGACGACTTCCGCGTCCTCATCCAACTCCTCGAACACCTCGAGACCATCTGGCGTCTGCCCGATCAGGGCATCTGGGAAGTCCGCGGCGACCCCCAGCACTTCACTTATTCCAAAATGATGGCCTGGGTCGCTTTCGATCGCGCCATTCTGCTCGCCGAAGAGCTCGGTTACAAAGCCCCCATCGAAAAGTGGCGTCTGCTGCGCGACACCATCCACGCCGAAATCTGCGCCAAGGCCTACAACAAGAGAAAGAAGACCTTCGTCCAGGCCTACGGCTCAACGCAGCTCGATGCAGCTTTGCTCCTGATGCCGCTTGTGGGTTTCCTGCCTCCCTCCGATCCGCGCGTGATCTCGACCGTCGAAGCCATCGAACGCGTGCTGATGCTCAACGGCCTGGTCATGCGCTACAACACCGCCAAAGTCGACGACGGCCTGCCGCCCGGTGAAGGAGTCTTCCTCGCCTGCAGCTTTTGGCTCGTCGGCAGCCTCAAGGCCATCGGCCGCGAGAGGGACGCGCGCAGGCTCTTCAACCGCCTCCTCAAGTTGCGCAACGACCTCGGCCTGCTCGCTGAGCAATATGATCCCCAACTGAAGCGCCAGGTTGGCAACTTTCCCCAAGCCTTCTCGCACATCGCCCTGGTCAATGCAGCCTTCTATCTGGAGGATCGAACTGACCTCCGCAAACGCGCCCACCGCCATGTGAAGAACCGGGCTGCGGCTAGTTCCCGCCCGGCGAGTGCTAAGGTACAACCGTGAAGGCGGCAAACCAACCGGGCTCCCGAAGGAAATTGCCCGGTCTCTCCGTCGCCGACGGTTTCATGCGCCATCCCTTCGATCTAGCCCACGGCGTGCGCACCAGCGGCCTCATCGCCGGCCGGCACCTCAAGAGCGGCCATCGCCACGATCGCCATGCCACGGCCTACTACGGCGTTGCCCCCTCCGTCTTTCAAAAACTGATCCGCCGCTGGCAGCGCTCCCGGCCCGCAGCTCCAATCTCTGACTTCACCTTCATTGACGTGGGCGCCGGAATGGGCCGTGCCGTTCTCCTCGCCTCCGAGGCGCCCTTCCAAAAAGTCATCGGTGTTGAGCTGCACCCCACTCTCGCCCGCATTGCCCGGCGCAACCTCCGTCTCTGGCGCGCTGCCGGCCGCGTGCGCACTCCTATCCGCATTTCATGTGCCGACGCCGTCGATCTTGCGCTGCCCCCCGGTCCCACCCTCCTCTTTCTCTTCAACCCCTTCGGCGCACCCGTCCTGCGCCGCCTGCTCAAACGTATCGCGCAAGAATTCGCCCACCGCCCCGGCCAGCTCGACCTGCTCTACGTCAACAACGAACAGGAAGCCACGATCGAGTGCGCCCGCGGCTTTCGGCGGCTTTTCCTCGGCCAGATTGCCCGCTCCCGCGCCGACGCCATCGCCGACCACTCCATCCTCGCCAACCAGCCCGACGGAGAATACGCCTCCTCCAACTACGAGGACTGTTCCATCTGGCGCTGGACCGGATAATGCCTCGCAGCCCCGCCCTGTTCCTACAGAAGAAATTGTTCTGCAAGGCATTGACGGCGGGCCCACCTCGGGCTGAGAGTATTGGATGGTCTTGCTGGGAGCTGGCATCATCTGCGTACGACCGTGAAAGAGCCGCGTCTCATCCTTGGCATCGGTGAGTTGTTGTGGGACATCCTCCCAGAGGGCCCACGCTTAGGCGGCGCCCCCGCGAACTTCACTGTCATGGCAGGCCGTCTTGGCAATCATGCCATCATCCTCAGCCGCATCGGCCGTGACGATCCGGGCCGCAACGCCATCAAGCTGCTCGATCCGCTCCCCGTCGACACCAGCAATATCCAGGTCGACCCGGCGCACGAGACAGGCCGCGTGACCGTGATCCTCAAAGACGGTCAAGCGGAATACGTCATTCACCAGCCTGCCGCGTGGGATTCTCTCGAACTTTCCGACTCGTGGCTCCAGCTTGCCGAGCGCGCCGATGCCATCTGTTTCGGTTCGCTGGCCCAGCGCAGTATCGAATCCCGCCAGACCATCCAGACGCTGGCAGCGCAGACCTCCTCCTCCTGCGTGCGCATCTACGACGTGAACCTTCGCCCGCCGTTCTACTCCGGCGAAATCGTGCAGGAATCGCTCGAACTCGCCACCGTCGTCAAGATGAACGACGCTGAAGTCCCGCTGGTGCTCGCCCTTCTCGGCCTCCCGCTCAACGAAGAGCCCGCTTCGACCCGCTTGCGCGTGGGTGCGGAGCGTCTTCTCTCTGAGTTCCCGACACTGCAGATGGTCGCCATCACCTGCGGAGGCCAGGGCAGCCTCCTGGTCACGCCAGACGGCTGGCATCAACATCCCGGCGTGCGTGTGCACGTGGCCGATACCATTGGCGCGGGCGATGCCTTCACTGCGGCCATGACCCACTACCTGCTTCGCGGCGCCGACCTCGCCACCCTGAACGAAGCAGGGAATCGATGGGGCGCCTGGGTCGCATCGCAGGCAGGCGCCATGCCCGAGCTCTCCGAAGCCGTGCACGCCAGGCTCTCTGCCACCATCGAAAGCATCGCGTAACGAACCATCAATGGTCTGTGCCATCGGAGGCAGCTTCGGAGGGAGCAGGGGCCTTCAGGCCCCTAAAAAATGCCGAATTTTGCGTGGCCTTTAGGCCCTGCCGGTGCAGCGCGGGGTAACCGAAACCGTTGTCCTAGAATCCCGGCGGACGTTCTCCCGCCACCCCAAATGCCTTCTCCAGCGCCAGTCCGGCCTGCGCCACCGTCCCCTCATCGAACAAACGCCCGATCAACGTGACGCCGTGCGGCACACGCCGCGGCGGGGAAAACTTCGGCAGAGGATGCGCCGGGTCTGGAGCCCAGTCGCTGCGTGCCTCCGCCACCTTCACAAATCCTGCGCGCAGCGTCAGCGATGGATGCCCCGTGAAGTTCGTAATCGTGAGCGTCTCATCGCGCAGCGCCGGCACCAGCAGTAGGTCAACATTGGCGAAGATCCGCGCCATCTCCAACGCCACCTTCCTTCGGAACCGGTCCATCTGCACGAAATCCACCGCCGACAAGAACCGTGACTGCCGGAACGTATTCGGCCATCCATCCGGAACCTGCATCTTCAGTTGGTCAACACCGTGGCTCAGCGTCAACTCTTCAAACGCTGCCGCCGACTCGGCGAACAGAATTACGTTCAGCGAGTCATACGGCCAGTTCGGCAGCGATACCTCCACCGTCTTCATGCCCAGCTTCTTCACCGTTTCCAGCGCCGCTCGATCCACATCCGTTGCCGGCGCCTCTTTCATCCATCCAGGGAAATACCCCACGCGCAGTCCCGCTACGCTCGCGCCCGCGTCGAACGCCAACCGACTTGGCACGCTGCCCAGATCGCCTGCATCCGGTCCGGAGATTGCCTTCAGCACCAGCATCGTGTCTTCCACGCAGCGCGCCATCGGCCCCAGCTTGTCCAGCGACCAGCACAGCGTCATCGCTCCGGTGCGCGGAACCCGTCCGAACGTCGGCCGTAGCCCCGTCACGCCACAACGCATCGACGGGCTGGTGATGCTGCCTTCGGTTTCGCTCCCAATCGAAAAGCCGACCAAACCCGCTGCTGTTGCCGCACCGGGCCCCGCACTCGAACCCGACGCACCTTCCTCCAACAGCCACGGATTCACCGTCTGCCCACCGAACCAGATGTCGTTCAGCGCCAGCGCCCCCAGGCTCAGCTTCGCCACCAGCACCGCACCCGCGACTTCCAATCGCTGTGCGACCGCCCCATTCTTCGCCGGCACACGATTCCGGAACGGCTCCGCACCATACGTCGTCGCGATGCCCGCCGTGTCCAGCAGATCCTTTGCGCCCCACGGAATCCCATGCAAAGCTCCGCGATAATGTCCAGCTCCAATCTCCGCGTCTGCCTTCCGTGCATGGGCCAGCGCCTGATCATGCACCAGCGTGATCACGCAGCGCAGCGTCGGGTCGAACTTCTCCAGCCGTCGCAGATAAATCTCCGTCAGCCGCTCTGACGTAATTGCCCCGCTCTCAATCCAGCGCGAGAGCTGCGCGACCGGCGCACACGCAATCGCGGCCTCATCGCTCGGCAAGGGAACATCAGCATCAGCACTCCGCACAAAGCGATCCGTCTCCGGCATCCCGCGCACAATCCCCGGTAGCGACGGATTCCACAGGGTCGCGGGCGCGTCCGTCGCTTCAAGTGTTACCTTGCGCGGGCCCACACGCGGCTCATAGAGCGATGCCATCGAAACCCGCCAGTTGCCGGCCGCCTGCTCCAGATCCTTCTCCGTCATCTCGACCTGCACCAGCTTTTCGGCTTCCTTGAACGTCGCCGCCGAAACCTCCGGCCCCACCGCCGGCGAAGTCCCGAACGCTGGCGGAGCACCCGGCGTTGATGCTTGACCCGACGTTTGGTTCGGGGTTTGATTCTGCGCATCCGGCGTTTGCGCCGGTAGCGTGCCAGCCAGCACGCCACCCGCCAACACACTCTTTGATCCGAGAGCAATAAACTCGCGTCGTGAAGTCGTCATAGCTTCCTCTTTGGGATTGTTGATTCGTGACGTTGGGTAGGCAACCATACTAACGCCCCTCCCCAGCCTGCAATCCGCGATCCGGCCACCCCACATAAAACCGGAGAAACCCCATCCCAACTCTTGCCGTAGAATCAACTGAGCGCTTGCGGGCCTCAACTTCGAAACCCGCTGGTGCGTCAGGTACAGATGAGCGAACAAGTCAACCCAGGTTCCAGGGAGGTCCAGGCAGTTTCACCTGCGTGGAGCAGAATCGAGAGAGCCCGCCATCCCCAGCGGCCGTATCCCATGGACTTCATCGAACGAATCTTTACGGACTTCAGCGAGATTCACGGGGATCGCGCCTTCGGCGACGACGAGGCCGTAGCCTGTGGCATGGCCCGCTTCGGCGACGACGAAGTCCTCGTCATCGGCAACCGCAAGGGCGGCACCACCAAAGAACGCGTCCGCCGCAACTTCGGCATGCCCCATCCCGAGGGCTATCGCAAGGCCCTCCGCTGCATGAAAATTGCCGAGAAGTTTGGCCGGCCTATTGTTTCTCTGATTGACCTGCCCGGCGCCTACCCGGGGCTCGGTGCGGAAGAACGCGGCCAGGCCGAAGCCATCGCTCGCAATATCCGCGAAATGGCGCGCCTCCGGGTGCCTACCATCTCCGTCATCAGTGGTGAAGGCGGCTCCGGCGGAGCCCTTGCGCTTGCCGTCAGCGACCGCGTCCTGATCCTCGAAAACGCCCTCTACTTCGTCATTACGCCTGAGTCCTGCGCAGCCATCATGTGGCGCGACGCAGCCAACAAGCAGTTGGCCGCGGAAGCCATGCGCATCTCCGCGCCGGAAGTCGCGGCCGCGGGTTGTGTCGACGAAATCGTGCAGGAACCCCCCGGCGGTGCCCACGTCGACCACGAAGCCGGCGCCGGCGTGCTCGGGACCGCACTCAGGAAACACCTGGATCAGCTCAAATCGATGTCCATCGACCAGCTGGTTGCAGCGCGCCAGGAGAAATTCCGCAAAATCGCGCAGTTCTACACGGAAGGGTAGCGGGTGAGATTCTTTCAGCGGCTCGGCAACCCGGCTGCCAGCGATGCCATCCTCGTCTCGCCCTGCGCCCAACTCCGAGTTAACGACGTCCGGCGCGTGGGGAGCCTGCCATGAGCCCGGTTCCTCCATTCGCCGGCAAGATGCGCGACTATCTCGAGTTCATCGCCGCGATTGTCTACTATCTGCTCGCGCGCGGCTGGGCGCATCGAACGGCACCCCGCTTGGTCCCAGAAACATGGATGCCGCTTGCCGAGCAAGGCATCCTTCTCGTCCTGCTCGTCGCCATCTTCAGCGCCTTTGGCCGATTCCTCGATCGGGAGACAAATCCAATGGGCCAGCAGGGTCTCCCGTTTCGCTCGGGATGGTCCCACGAAGCCGGCCTTGGCCTCGTCCTGGGCTGGGGTGCTGCGCTGGCCTGCGTTCTGACCTTCGCCGTCTTTGGCGGAATCGCCATCGTCCTCACCACCGATCGAGCGGCTTGGGGAGCGCTGCCGGGCGACACGCTCTTCTTCGCCTTCGCCGCTTTCGTTGAAGAGATCGCCTTTCGCGGCTATGGTTTCCAGCGTTTTCTTCGCGCAGTAGGTCCAGTCGGCGCGACCCTCGGTTTTGCCGCCTTCTATGCTGCATTGCAGGCTCTGCAACCCGGTGCCGGCAAGGCCAGCATCGCCGTCTCCGTGGTCTTCAGCCTCCTCCTCTCGCTGGCCTATCTGCGTACCCGCGCCTTGTGGGTGAGCTGGGGTCTTAACTTCGCCTGGAAGGCGAGCCGCGCCCTGATCTTCGGTCTCGCTGTCAGCGGCGTCAGCAGTCACTCCTCCATCATTGAGGGCGACCCGATGGGACCTTTCTGGCTTACCGGCGGCGGCTACGGCCTCGACGGCAGCTGGTTCGCATTCCTCATCCTGCTCGCCGCCATTCCTGTTCTCTACCGCCTCACGCGCGATCTCGATTTCCAGCACAACGCTCCCGTCCTTGTTCCCGGCGGAATTCCCGTCGATCTTGAATCCGGCACGCAACGCCAGCACGACGCCTACATGGCTTCCGTGCCACCTGCCGCTCCGCCGCTGGTGCAGATCCTTCCTGTAGCCGTACCTCCAGCATCGAACGGAGCAGACAAGGCGCCCGGCGGCGAACAGGAATCAACTCATTGATCTCCACGCATTTCATCCCCTCGTAACCCGAATCTTCACGACCGGCTCACAACTAATTTGACCGCCGCCCTTGCACGGAACTATCGTTTGGGCAATGCTCGATGAGAGAGCCATGGGAGGTTCCCATGAGAACGTCGTTTCTGCGCACATCTCCTCTGAACGACCAAACCGGTCGCCGCTTGAGTCCGCGCCTGCTGGTCTGCGCCTTCGCGACGCTCCTCTCCATGCCTGCCTTAGCCCAGGTCATCACCATCGACACCAATGGGAATGCCAGCAACAACTCCGGTCAGGCCGGGACCGTCGACCGCCGTTACGCGCAGATTCAGCCGACCAAAATCGACTTGCCGCCAAGCGAACTCGACGCCAAAACACGTCTCGAGCTGATTCGATTTCTTGAAGCAGACCAGGGGTTCGCCATGCGGCCGTTTCCGAAGGGCCACAGAGGCCTCACCCTCGTCGCCAACGGCAAGCTTGACCCTGCCGGAGAGGGCTATCTCTCCATGGTCACGGCCAACGGGATCTCGGCCAAGCCCGGCGACCGCCTCGTCATCACGGACGTCAAAATCGATCGCTCCAAAATGGTCTTCGATCTCAACGGCGGTCCCGATCCGCGTCATCGCTTCTTGCGCCACATTCAGATTGGCGCCGGACCGGATATGAATCCCGTCGTCGGGGACACGGACCCGGGGCAGGAACCTGTCGGATCTCGTCTCACCCTCACCTTCAAGGACCACATCCCCGAGCTCACCGGCAAGCAGGTTGAAGCTCTTCTTGCGCCGCTCATATCCTTCGAAGTCAAAACTCCCATCCAGGCCTTCACTGATACGCTGCCGCCCAAGCTCAAAGACGCCATCCTCGGCCACAACGTCCTCGTCGGCATGAGCACCGATATGGTGCTCTTTGCCAAGGGGCAGCCGCAGAGCAAGATTCGTGAGATGGAAGGGCAGATGCCCTTCGAAGAGTGGATCTACGGCAAGGCCCCGAGCGACATCGAATTCGTGCGCATCAACGGCAACCGCGTCATTCGTGTCGAAATCGCCGCAGTCGGCAAAGAGCCTGTGATCTTCACCAAAGATGAAGTCGAAGGCATGATGCGCACCGACGGCACACCGCTCTCTGCTGAGACCGCCGACGCACATCCCATCAAGCTCGGCGATGTCCAACGCGATCCCGACAAGCAGGCGCCCAACGCACCACCCAGTCTCCGCAACCCAGGAGAGACTCTTCCCAACCAGGACGGCAAGGACAGCCGCGTTGGGGTCATGAAGCCTGTCCAGTTCCCGAAACAGTCTCCGGACGACGAACCCAACGCTCGCCCCGACCAGCAGCCTGCCTCGCCGCAAACCTCGGCCCCGCCGTCTTCACCGTCTTCAACGCCGTCGTCTTCCGCACCGCAGCCTGCGCCCGCTAATCCGCAGCAAACTCCGCCTACCGCGACGCCGTCGGCGCAAACAAGCACGCCTCCGCCTGCCACCAGCCAGCCGCAGCCCCAATAACGAGCGCACTTCGGGTAAACTGGAAGCAGCGAGTCTCGCTTCTCCTGACATTTTCACGAGGAGTTTCCGACCGCGCCGTTGAAGCCGGGCGCAGCCTCACCTTGCGCTCGTGTGCAGAGACACTTCACGAAGGAGAAACACCCAGCAATGGCAAAAATCGCAAAGACCGGCGACCGCGCGAAAGTCATGGACACTACCAAGTCCACCGACTGTCCCAAGTGCAGCAAACCCACCCGCATCGTCAAGCGTGTAAAGGACCGCGAACGCGGCATCCCGGGCGGTGTCTATATCTCTTGCTCAGCCTGCGATTTCCACGAGAAATTGTAGGCAACACTTGAGTTTTGAGCACAGTATAGCCCGGCAGTTGGCCGGGCTTCGCTGTCTCTATAGCGCTCCCGCCATCTCCTCGAGAATTGCCCGCGCCGCTTCCGCAGGATTTGCCGCCTGCGTGATCGGCCGCCCAACCACCAAAAAGCTCGCGCCCTGCCGAAGAGTCTCCGCTGGCGTAGCCACGCGCTTCTGATCTCCTACCGCCGCCCCCGCAGGACGAATCCCCGGCGCCACCAGAACCCCTTCCTCGCCAGTCAGCTCCCGCAACGCCGCCACTTCCTGCGGCGAACATACAAAACCGCGGATTCCAGTCTCTAGTGCGAGCTTAGCCAGCCTCTCTACAGTGGTCGCAGGGCTCGCCGCCACACCCACTGCGTTCAGTTGCTCGGCATCCATGCTGGTCAGTACCGTCACCGCCAGAAGCTTCGGCGGGTCAGGCAGCTTCTCCAGTTCTTCCCGAGCTGCCAGGAGCACCGCCGGTCCTGCCAGCGCGTGCAGATTCATCATCCGCACACCCAATCCGGCCGCGGACCGCACCGCTCCCGCCACGGTGTTTGGAATGTCGTGAAACTTCAGATCGAGAAAGATCGAATGCCCTCGCGCCACCAGTTGCTCAACGATTGCCGGGCCTGCCGCGGTAAACAGCTCCAGACCCACCTTCAGCCAGGGACATGTGCCGTCCAGCCGGCTCACCAGCTCCATCGCTGCCTTCGCCGACGGCACATCCACAGCGACGATGAGCCGCTTGCGCGCCTCTTCATGTGAATCGGACACCGTCGCAGTCGAAGGCGCGGGCAGGGAATCGAGCTTGGAAGTCGCCATACCCAAATGCTATCGCAGTTCTTGAGTCACGATGTCCCGGAGCCGCTCAATGCAAGTCGACGCGACCCTCAAGGAGCGGCGACGCCGCCGTGACCCCAGAATGGCCGAAGCAACTCAGCAATTGCCGTAGCCAAAATGCCCTGCGCGACTCCGCTATCTCGTCAGTTCCCAATAGATCAAGTCAGCATCTCCCCGAGCCAGGGATTCATCGCCGGAGAGCATGTTCCGCTGTCCCGGCTCCATTCACATCCGTGGGAAGAAACCGCCTCAGATAGTTCAGCGGATCGTCGCTGGCCGCCATCTGGCGCAGATGATACCTCCACACATCCGGCTTGATCGTCCTCCGCGTGAACGGCTTGCGCGTTACCTGCACCACCTGGCCGTTTCGGTTCACGCGCGCGTAAGTGATCGACGGAACCATAAAACTGATGCGCGCGCCGGATCTCCAATACGAGCGGGCAAACTCATGTGAAAAGAGGAGACTGTAGTGCCTCCCCTCGGTCGCAACCATGCTCAGGGCCTGCTCTACGCCAGGCCAACTGGGTTGCACATGCTTCTGGAACCAATCTCGAAACTCAAATCCGTTAAACTGGGCTTGGTTGAGAACAAGCCGCAGCAACTCTTTGAGGGTCATCGCTGGATCCTTTTTCGAGCTAACCGAGCTCGGGTGAAAACGCGCCATCAGTTATAGGGGACCGGACCTCCTACACAGCGAGGCTTACACTGTCAAACGTGAAAAGCGTTCACTTTCCTTTTATGTTTTTTCGTTGGATTTCAGAACTTGCGTATATCAAACGTTCTCAGGCAGTTGGAAATGGATTTCTTGGCTGAATCGGTTTCAATCGGGAAGATCGAAGCGAAGGCGTTCGCCGTACCAATGAAGGGGCATTTGTTCCGATGAAAGCTGTGCTCCTTGGTTGCGCTCTGCTGCTCCTCGCCGCGTCCGCCGGCGCAGACCCCGTGCATACCAACCCACTCAATCGAGACCCCCTCGTCCGCGAAGCATCGGAGCACTTCTACAATCTCGACTTTCCCGGCGCTGTCGATCGCCTGCAGCGCTTCCACAGGCAGCACGCCGGCGATCCCCAAGCGACCGTCCTTCTGCTCAATGCTCAGATCTTCGAGGAACTCTACCGGCTCGACCTCCTCGACACGACCTTCTATGCCAACGACGGCTTCCTCACCGGCCGCCACGCAACCCAGGAGGACCCCGCCGCCCGCGATCGCATCTTTGCTCTCGTCGATGAAACCGTGCATGAGGCCGATTGGCGCATCGCGAAGAATCCCAACGATGTCGACGCTCTCTTTGCGAGGGGCTGGGCGCGCAGTCTGCGCTGCGCCTACGTGGCTATGGTCGAACGCGGCTTCAGTACTGGCTTTCGCCTCGCCACCAAAGCCAAAGACGACGAGGTCCGCGTCCTTCAACTCGATCCCGATTACGTCGACGCAAAACTGGTCGTCGGCGTCTACGAGTACGTCGTCGGAGCCTTGCCGTGGCCCTTCAAGCTCCTGATTGGCTTCGCCGGTGTAACCGGCTCAAAAAGCAAGGGCCTCGAGATGCTCCGCGACGACGGCAACCGGGGCATCGTCACCAGCGTCGAGGCGCGCACAGTGATCGCGCTCTTCCTGCGCCGGGAGAGCCGCTACAAAGAGGCCATTCAGGTCCTCCAAACCCTCAAGGCCCAATATCCTCACGACTATCTCTTCTGCCTCGAAGAAGCGAATCTGCGCCGGGACGACGGCCAGGGCATGATCGCCGTCGATGCTTACCGCCAGCTTCTTGCCGACGCAGCTAAACCCGGCTACTTCACCCAGGCACGCCTCGAACTCGCCTACTTCGGCTTCGGCGATGCCCTTCGTGGCCAGCGCCACTACAGTGAAGCAGCGGCGGCCTTTGAGCAGGCCGCCCTCGCACCCAACGTCGGTCCCGAGCTCAAAATCCGCTCTCTGCTTGCCGCCGGCGAGTGTCGCGACCTGAACGGCGAACGCCCCAAAGCCCTCGACGACTACCGCGCCGCCATCGCTGCCGGACCCAATACCTCTCGCGCCGACACCGCCCGCAAGCGTCTTCAAACCCCCTACCACGGCAACTAGCGTCCCGAGGCCGAAGATCCGCAACGCTGGGTGGCTCAGGTCCCTCGCCCTTGGGGACCGGGGAAAGCAAGCACATCGCCGGATAGTTGCACCAGGATCAATCCAGCACCCCCCGGAACCACCGCGCCTCCCTTTGCGTAGAATCTTCAGAGACAGACCGGAGTCCGCCATGAACTTCTACTGCTATCGCTGTGGAACCAATCTGCCGATGGGTGCGCGTTTCTGTTCGAACTGCGGCACGGTCGTCGCCGCCACGGCTCCCCCTCCGGGCCATCCCCTTGTCCGTCCCATCATCGGCCGTCAGATCGCCGGCGTCTGCGCAGCTCTCGCGCGCTCCAACGGCTGGGACGTCTCCCTCATCCGCGTGCTGACTGTGGTCGCCTTCTTCATGAGCGGCGGCTTGGTCGCGGTCGGCTATCTCGCCGGCTGGATCGGGATCCCCGAAGAGCAGATCGTGCCTGCTCCAGGGATGTATCCGCCCGCACCAGGCATGTATCCGCCGCCCCCGCCCCCCGGCGCGCCGTACCCTGGAAACTGACTCCTTTACCGTTTTGGCTTGCGCCCCTTTTTCGGCCTGACGTCTTCTGATTGCTTCCCAGACGGCATGTTGCCCCGGTCTGTCCGCATCGACGCAGCAGAAGGCTTTGATTCGCTCTGAGGAGACTTCGATTCCTTAGACGAAACAACCGAATCTGGTCCGCTCGGTTTCAACGCCGGCCATCTTGTCCGCTCAAACTTCCTATCTGAAATAATTTCTCTTCCGAATTCAGCACGCGGAATGCTATTGTTTTGGGCGGCCAGCTCGTGGGCCTCGCACGTGGCTTCTCTTTGGGAAGCCAAAGCCAACTCACATTTTGGGAGAGACTCGTGATTTCTCGGCTGAGCTTCCGTCTTTCGTTGTGTCTGCTGCTGGCAGGCGCTCCAGGAGTCCTTTGGTCCCAGGTTGCCTCTGACCCCCTGCAATCGGGCTTCGAGAATCCGCCCGCCAGTGCGCGCCCCCGCGTGTGGTGGCACTGGATGAACGGCAACATCACCAAAGACGGCATCAAGCTCGATCTGGACTGGATGCACCGCGTCGGCATCGCAGGCTTCCAGAACTTCGATGCCGCTCTGGCGACGCCGCAGGTGGTGGACAAGCGCCTGGCCTACATGACGCCGGAGTGGAAGGACGCCTTCAAGTACGCGACTACGCTTGCGGACCAATATGGAATGGAGATGGCGATTGCCGGCTCTCCGGGTTGGAGCGAGTCGGGTGGCCCATGGGTGCCTCCCGCGGAAGGCATGAAGAAATACGTCTGGAGCGAGACCGCGGTCGAAGGCGGCCAGCCTTTCCACGGGCAACTCGCGCACCCCCCGACCAAGACCGGCGCCTTCCAGAATGTCGGCGTACGCGAGAGGATCACCGAAGGGCAGACCCCTACTGCACCGCCGCAGTTCTATGCCGATGCAGCTGTCATCGCGTTTCACAGGCCTTCGAAGGACGATCTCGATTCGCTCCACCCCACAATGACGTCCAGTGGCGGCTCGCCTGATTTCGACGCTCTCTCCGACGGCGACATCGTTACCACCACCGAACTTCTCATTCCGAGTGACAACCAGCTCGCGTGGATTCAGTGGGAATTTCCCAGGCCCGTCACAATTCGCTCGCTCACCCTTGCCACTTCACCGGGCGGGATGACCAACTGGAGAAGCGGCATCGGCATCCCCGACAAAACGCTCGAGGCCAGCGACGACGGCGTCAGTTTTCGAGAGATCGCGAAGATCGTTGAAGGCCGTGCGCCGCAGACCACAATCTCCATCCCTGAAACCAGCGCGAAGTTCTTCCGCGTAACCTTCAAGCCGATGCCTCCGCCCCCGCCGCCAGCATGGGCGCAGGGAATCACTATGGGCGGCGCACCGCCCATAGCGCCGACCACCTTCAAGATCGCCGAGCTCGCCTTGCATCAGGGGGCGCACGTCAACCACTTCGAAGAGAAGGCGGACTTCTCCTTGGCCCCGGACCTCTACGAATATGCGACCTCGCCCACCGGCTCGGGCCAGGCCATCGCTGAAGCGGACGTAATCGACCTGACTTCGAAGATGCAGCCCGATGGCACGCTCGATTGGACGCCTCCTGCCGGTGACTGGGTCGTGTTGCGTTTCGGATATTCGCTGCTTGGCATCACCAATCACCCTGCCACCAAAGAGGCGACAGGTCTCGAAGTCGATAAGCTCGATCGTCGCTTTGTGAAGGATTACTTCGAGAAATATCTCGATAGTTATCGCGACACGGTTGGCCCCGAATTGATGGGCAAACGAGGCATCCAGTACGTCATCAACGACAGTTGGGAAGCCGGCTCGCAAAACTGGACCGACAACATGATTGCCCAGTTCACAAAACTGCGCGGTTACAGTCCAATTCCATGGATGCCCGTGCTCGCCGGATACATCGTCAAGAGTCCTGAAGCGAGCGACCGGTTTCTCTGGGATTTTCGCAAGACGATCGCCGACCTGGTCGCAGAAGAGCACTACGGCCAGCTTGAGTCCACTCTTCACGAATGGCACATGGGGCACTATGGCGAATCGCATGAAGTCGGGCGCGCCTTACCCGCCGACGGCATGGAAGTAAAGAGGATGAATGAAGTGCCCATGAGCGCCATGTGGACGCAGGTTCCCGGCATGTTTCATGAGCAATACGGCTACAATGCCGACGACCGCGAGTCGGCCTCCGTTGCGCATATCTACGGCCAGAATCTTGTCGCTGCGGAGTCCATGACTGCTGCCGCCGGCCCCTGGGCCTGGTCGCCTGCAACACTCAAGCCCACCGCCGATCAGGAATTCCTCAACGGCATCAACCGGATCGTCGTGCACGAATCCGCGCATCAACCGCTCGTGGGCAAGGCTCCCGGCCTCACACTTGGACCGTTTGGCCAGTGGTTCAACCGCAATGAGACCTGGGCTGACCTGGCCGGGGTGTGGATGGACTATCTGGCGCGCACAAGCTTCCTGCTTCAACAGGGCCACTTCGGCGCAGATGTTCTTTACTTCTACGGCGAAGACTCGAACCTCACCGCAATCTTCGCGAATAAATCGCCCGATCTACCCGCCGGCTACGGTTTTGACTATGTCAACGCCGACGCACTGATCCATCAATTCAAAGTCTCCGATGGCCGAATCACTACCGCGACCGGCATGGCGTATCGTCTGCTCGGCCTCGACGCGTACAGCACGCACATGTCGCTTCCCGTGCTCAAGGCCATTCGTGCACTTGTCGAGCAAGGCGCAACCGTCGCCGGGCCGAAGCCCGCAGATGATCCGTCGTTAAGTGACGATCAGGCAGCGTTCCAAAAGATCGCGGCCGAACTCTTCGGGGCCGGAACCGGCAAACACACTCTCGGCAAGGGAACCGTCTACGCCGGCGCCACCGTTGCCGTTGCGCTCGAGGACATGCATGTTGCACCGGACTTCACGTTCACCAAACCCGAACCCGAAACACGTCTCGAATTCGTCCATCGCAAGTTGCCGGACGCCGACCTCTATTTTGTCGACAACCGCAGCGACAAGAGCGTAGCCACCGATGCAACCTTCCGCATCACAGGCAAGGAGCCGGAGCTCTGGTTTGCGGAGACGAGCAAATCCAAGACTGCTTCCTTCCGCATCGCCACCGGAGCCACAACTGTGCCTCTGAAGTTCGGGCCGTGGGGCACCGTCTTCGTCGTGTTTCGCAAGCCAACACGAGCGACCACGCGCACACTGCCAACCGAAACCGAGACCCAACTCCTCGCAGTCGACGGGCCATGGAGTCTTGCCTTCCAACCCGACCGTGGCGCTCCCGCTTCAACGACACTCGACAAACTCATCTCCTGGCCCGACAGCGAGGACAAAGGCGTCAAATATTTCTCCGGCACCGCAACCTACACCAAAACGATCGACGCCAAGTCAGACTGGTTGACCAGGGGCAGGCACATCTGGCTCGATCTTGGCGATGTCAAGAACCTTGCCGAGGTCGAGGTCAACGGGAAATCGCTTGGCATTGTGTGGCACACGCCTTACAAGATCGATATCACCAGCGCGATCAAGCCTGGCGCAAACCAGCTCGTGGTTAAGGTCACGAATGCGTGGGTGAATCGCCTCATCGGGGATCAACAACCGGATGTCACGACGAAATATACCTTCACGGTTGTGAAGCCGTACAAGGCGAATTCACCATTACAACCGTCAGGCCTGATCGGCCCGGTGACGATCAGTTCCATCGGAGGCTGAGGAGAGAGCGATACGCCCGACCAACGAACTATCCAACGTACACGCAATTCGGGGAGCTGAATCGGTTCTCATGCTGGTTTTGGCGCATGGGCTCAACGGACCCTGAACCGGGGATCGCCATCAAAAGGACAGATACGCTCGCCGAAGAATGTTCCCAATAAAAGTCTTCGGCAAAAAATGTTGTGCTTTCCCTCGCCGATTCCCGCTTGACAGTTGAGCAAGCCGCGCTGCCGGAACGGATCACGGGTCTTGGCGACAGACCTTTGTTTCGACGAACTGCTCGATGACTCTTTGCAGCGCTTTTCTCGAGGACGATCATCACAACCTCCGTTGTTCTCTTGTTAACTTCAACGATGCCTGTGGGGAGTGGCGGATGCCCAGCCCCAAAGGAGAGAAAGAGTTCGTGCCTCTCGAATGCAGCCAGTCAGGCTGCGGTTTCAGTCCAATTGACCTGGCGTTCTTCTTGCGCAAAGCGCGGCCGCACGATTGTCGCCGAGGCGGGATGTTGCTTAACGGCGGAGACGCATACCCACCGGTGCTCCTCCAGTTCGTTCCTTGCGCGTTCTAGTTCCACGCTGATATAGGCCGCGAATTTCCTGCTGACCCGATAATACGCAGAGGCAAGAGCTTCGCTGTACTCGCGTTGTTTGACCTCGACTGCTCGTTCCAGATCCTGACAGCGTAGGCAACTCATTTTGCCATCCGACTTTCCGTTCGGTCCGCGCTCAATTGCACGCAGCCTCGTGTGAGTGGGCCTGACGCCCTCCCTTTCGGCAGGAATCCGATGTGGCTAGCGGGCGGGGAGGGCACCCGGCTCTTGAGTGACTGAATGGACAACGCGTCCCATGACAAACTGGGGCCTTACGCCTCTGGAGGTGTTGCGTCGGAACCGGCGGGAGCTGCGCTTCGCAGAGGCGGGGACTAATTCCACTTCACAACGCCAGGAAGGCCGCGTCTGTGCGCCGCGTCACATCTCATTTGCAAGTGCCTCACCCCCTATGCTTGCGGTCCGCGGTGGAGATTCCAAACCCGTTTCATCACACCGGTTTTAAGATGATCTGGATGATATCCCACTCCTACCTCTCTGCCGGAGCTCGTCTCCACTACGTCGATTCCGGTACCGGTGTCCCCGTCCTCTTTCTTCACCCCACGCCTCTCGATCACGTCTACTGGCTCCCCCTAATCGAAAATTTGGCCGAGCGCCTGCCCAGTCTCTGTGCCATCGTTCTCGATTTGCGTGCCCACGGTGCATCCGAACTCGGCGCAGCTCTTCCTACAGGCGGCTTCTCCCGCGTGCCCGATGCACCCACCCTCACCATGTCCCAACTCGCCGACGACACTCTCGTTCTACTCGACCAGCTCGGCCTCCACCAAGCAGTCTTCGTCGGCTGTTCCATTGGTGGTTACGTCATGCTCGAACTGTGGCGTCGTGCGCCCGAACGCATGCGCGGACTGGCCTTCATCTGCTCCAAGCCCCAGCCCGATGCCGAATCCAACTTCATCAAACGTGCCGACACCATCGCCCGCGCTCGCGCCGGAGAAACAGATACCCTCTTCGACGGCATGGTCCTGGCCTCTACCGGTGCCACAGCCCGCGCTCGCCGTCCCGCCATCGTTCCCGAGCTCCGCGCGCGCATGACCCTCACCGCCGACGCCATCGTCGCCGTCCAGGCCGGCCTCGCCGCGCGACCCGACTCCGTCCCTACAGTCGCCACCATCACTGCTCCGGTCTTTGGCGTCGCCGGCGGAGAAGACTTCGCCGTATCTCCCGCCGAGATGGAAGTCTTTCGCGCCGCACCCGGCGGCTGCGAGGTCCACGTACTGCCCGACGCCGGCCACTTCGCCGCCTACGAACAACCCGGCACCGTCGCCTCCTTGCTCGCTCCCTGGCTCCAACAGTTCGGCATCTAGCCGCGCCGGCGCCGCACCACAGATGTAGG
The DNA here is from genome assembly GCA_964585715.1 of uncultured Occallatibacter sp. Lineage (GTDB taxonomy): Bacteria > Acidobacteriota > Terriglobia > Terriglobales > Acidobacteriaceae > Telmatobacter. The sequence continues at coordinate 34,345 of CAZPEZ010000019.1, read as the reverse complement.
AATAACGCGCCGGTCGAGCAGTCGGCATTGGACCGGTCCCAACAACCCAAAGACCTCATGAGTCCTTGCGGATCTGAACCAAACTGATGGTTTTCCTATCGCAAAGATGACCTACAAGTCTGCTCGAACAGATGCGATCGATTATCGGTCCGATCTTCCGTTCGGAGTCTGACCGCTCCATCGACACAGTTCATGAGCTTCCGGAACTCATGAGCTGTTTGGCGATCATCCGCTCAGCCTTTGTTCAGCGGGGTTCGGCCAACCTCGAACAGATCGCCCTCAAGCGCGCGATCGACGCCATCGGCCGCTCGTAGAGAGTGGTCCCGCTCTTCGACCCAAATCTCGCCATCGCTCGCCAACCCCGCCACCCTCCGCTACACTCCTCCTGTTCCCGAATCTCCTCCAGAAGGAGTCCCAGCCTCCATGTCATCCGACCCGCATCCTCTGCCGTCGTCTCGCCTGTCCCTCCCCGCAATTCTTCTCCTCAGTCTTCTCTTCGCCCCAGCACTCTTCGCCCAGTCCGTCCCATCAGCCCTCGCCTCGCCTCCCGCCGGCCCGCCCGAAACCGGTCCCCACGGCGAAAAACTTCCCGGCATGCCCCGGTTTCACGATCCCGCGCCCTACGACTTCGATGAACACACTGGCTACGAGCAGATCTTCGACACCAAGACCCTCGCCGGCTGGGACGCAGACCCCACCATCTGGCGTGTCGACAACGGCCTCATGGTCGGAGAAACCATCGAGGGCCATCCCCGCGGCAACAACTACATCGTCTATCGCGGCCTCCAGGCGCGCGACTTCGACCTGAAGCTCCAAATGAAAATCGAAAAAGGCGGCGGCGGAGGCATTCAATACCGCAGCGTCACCGGCGTCCCTTGGACACGCCCGCAACCCGCCGGCCAGCCGCCCTATGACCTCAAGTTCATGATGACCGGCCCCCAAGCCGACTTCTGGTTCCCCGTCACCGCGCAAACCGCGTCCTACACCGGCCAGTGGTACTCCGAAAACACCATGCAGGGCATCCTCGCCTTTCGCGGCCAGGTCACGCAGGCGCTCCCCGGTCAAACCAATCGTCTCGTCGCCCGCATTGGAGACAAGGACGCCCTCGGCGGCTACGTCAAGGTCAACGAGTGGAACGACTACGAGGTCATCGCGCGCGGCGGAGTCATGATGCACATCATGAACGGCCAACTCATGGCCATCTTCATCGACGACAACCCGGACTCGGTCAATAACCAATCCGGCTTCATCGGCTTCGAAATCGAAAGCCAGCCCTGTAAGATCTCCGTCCGCGATATCTGGCTGCGCAAGTTCGACTAACTGCTAGTTCTTGCTTCGTAAATAAATAACGAGTATGTGCCGGGATGCTAGGGCGTTTCTCAGGACTTATCGTCGGCGGCTGCTGCGCACATTCGCATCTAAGTTGACACCAAACCTTTAGTGCTAAATCGCCGTGGCTCACCCTGGCCCATTACTCCTGAAAACGTCAGCTAGGATCTTGATTACTTTCTAAATAAACAGCGCGCGCAGAAGAAACGCAGTCGAAGCATCCGCTGCCGGAAATATTTGGCAACGACTCGTACGATATGGAACTCTGCTATCCACTTTTTGTGGCAGTCCCAAAATCCTCTCTTTAACTGCGGTCCCTACACAATTCCCTTGCAGCGAGAGACACTCTTACTCGCGCACAGCCAACCCAGCGGCAACGTCTCCTCGGCCCTGTCCGCGCGATGCCCTCCAAAGGCGTGAACGGTTCTCGTCCCAGCCGCAACCTCGCCCCCGTGCGCGACTCCACGCGCGATCACATACTCGTCTCCTGCCCGGAGGGGAATGCGCTGGTCCTCGATCAGCAGCGTGTAGCAGCCCTGAATCACGACCATGTACTCGTCGAAATCGTGAACGTGTTCTGCGGACTGGGCATCTTCTGCGCAGGTCCAGAACGCCATCTGGGTCCCATCCACTCCGTCGAACACATACCCCTCGACACCCGGTGTCGCCTGAGCCGATCGGGCAATCCTGTTCGCGCCGCTCTTCATAAAGCTCGGAAATTCCTGCATACCGGCCATTCTCGCACTCGGAATGCCAAGGCGATCTTGCCACCAGCGATTGAATCAGACGCACCGAATCAGATCCCTTCGCCAGGTCCCCACATGCCGGCCGCTCCGACGAAAGCAGGCGGTCTCCCAGCTCCATCGGCCTGTTCCTTCCATCGCTCCACGTTCACGCCCATCACGATCAGCCAAAGCATCAGCGATGCTTCCGCGACAACGCCGAGGATCTCAATGTAAAGGGAGAAATTGTGTGCGATGACGGGGATCAGAAAGGCAAGCCAACCCACTCCCGCGCATGCCATCAACGCGCCCAGAACGCGTGGCAGGAAACTTGACCTGAAGATGAGGTACCCGATCAGCAGGCAATAGGGCCCGAAAAACAGGAGAGGGCTGATGGGCAGAGAAGTGCGAGGGAAAAAACCAACGGTCATCACCGCGCATCCCGCCATGCTGATGAGCGCGGCCAGCAACGAAAGGCCCCTGTTCACCGGCCTGAACATCCCGTAGAAGAGCAGCGTCAACACGACATAGAACGCGGTCGCAATCAGGTTTGTGGCATCGCCATAGATACCAAGCTTGCGGCTCACCAGCAACTGGGCCAAGATCGCCGTCAGAAAGTAGAGCAGATAAACGACGCCGGTCATGCGTGCATTGGATTTCCGCAAAGCGTTTGCAAACCAGGTCATGACTTCACCCTCCGCGAGGAGCACTCCATCAACGGTCTGATCCCGAACAGCCCTGAGCACGACTGGAACCGCCAGGGCCGCAGCCCGTTGTTGCTATCACCGTAGCCGCGCAGATAGTTTCTGCATGGGCAATGTTGCTCACAATTGCGGGAAAGTGGCGATGTGTTCCGAGCGGGCTCTTGTCAGCAAGCGAGCCCGTCACTGATCGGAGAAAGTTGACAGTCCTTGCAGATCATTTCCCCACTTCAGCGCACACTGGAATTGGATCGCCCTCCGCCCCCGACAGCTGAAAGCTGAGAGCTGAGGGCTGACAGCCGCCCCTAACCCCTTACCTGAGAATATCTTGCGGCTAACCTCAATGTGCAGATGACTTTGGCGAGACTCGCTGTCGACCTAAAGAAAACAAGGACTTTCCGCCCAGAGTCCGGGGGGGAGGGGTACCGCCTCCCATCATCACAGCCCGTGATCCAGATCACATGAAGCGACGATCGTCGCAGCGCGTCAGTCCGCCACGGCCTCACTCCGCCCCGGCAGTTTCCATCCACGGATCAGCAGCCAGAGCATCAGGAAGATTTCTCCAAAGTAAGTCACGAAGAGAAACTGCAGATTCGCATGCGGGAACACATACGGCTGCAGACTGCTGATCACCCAGCCGCCCCCATCGATCACCAGAAGAATCCCGAGCACGCGCGGAATGTAGCCGGAGCGATACATCAACACGCCCAGCAGCACAAGATGAATGCCAAAGAGCACCAGGCCGATCGACCAGTCATCGCGGAACGTGCCGAGGTAAAGCTTGACCTGCGCCTTCAACGGCCCCACGCCAAAAGCGGTCGCGTAGTCCGGTGAAGTCACCAGATCGAAGACAGCCACCAGCTTCAGCATCCCGAAGAACGCGATGGCCGTATACATCAATCGAAACCATGCGGTAAGCAACGAGAGAGCCCGGTTCACCGGAATCAGCAAGTAATAGAGTGCCCAGGCAATCACAATGTCTTCGATGAATTCAACCAGGTAGCACAGGATCGCCGCGGAGAACATGCCCGGATGAGCGGCGATGTTCCGCAGCGTTTGTTCGATGTTTCCTGCGATCACGAGTTTCGGGTAGATCGAAAACTCAGCGTAGGTCACTGGACCAAGCAGGTAGCCGAAGCCGGCGATCAGTGCCGCTTGCCGCAAGGTCAATCCGTCGCCGGGATGGACGGAGTTGGTCAGGTTCATCGGCTTGCTCCTCGGCATTGCTCGTGGGCCCTGCTCGTGGACTTGACGGGACGGGCAGCTGCAAAGCGTCTTGATCCTAACAGGACAAGCGCTCCTCCTGCGCAGTCTCGCAGTACCGGAGTCGCGCGCCCGCATGCGGTACGCTCAAGACAGTCCTTCTTCTCCGGAACCTGCCCCGAGACCGAACGTTGACCGCCGAATGTTGACCACCAGTCCTGCTCGCCCGTTTCACCATCCCAGCGCCAAAAGCGCTCTGCATTGTGGTCGTGTCTCGCTCGAATCCCTTGCCCGCAAATACGCGACGCCGCTTTACGTCTACTCTGCCGACCAGATCGGCGAGCGCCTCGCGCTCTTCCAGCAGGCTTTTGCGTCACGCGATCATCTGGTGTGCTATGCCGTCAAAGCCAACTCGAACCTCGCCATCCTCAAGCTCCTCGCCTTTCACGGCGCAGGTTTCGACATCGTCTCCGGCGGCGAGCTGGATCGCGTCCTCGCGGCAGCTCCTCGCGCCGTGAAGCGCGTCGTCTTCTCCGGCGTCGGCAAAACGCCGGATGAAATCGACAAGGCTCTCCGCGCCGGCATCCTGCAGTTCAATGTCGAGAGCGAGCAGGAGCTCGATCTTCTCGCCGACCGCGCCCGCAAGCTCAAAACCCGCGCCCGCTTTGCGCTGCGCGTGAATCCTGACGTCTTCGCCGAGACGCATCCGTACATCTCGACGGGACTCCGCGAGCACAAGTTCGGCATCGACATTCGTCGCGCCCTCGCGATCTATAAGCGCGCCGCGGACAACCGCTGGCTCGAAGCCCACGCTGTGAGCGTCCACATCGGCTCGCAGATCCGCTCCGCCGATCCCTTCGGCGCCGCACTCGAGCGCGTCAGCGCGCTGGTGCATCAACTCGCGCGCGCTGGCATCGAAATCCACGCCATCGACGCTGGCGGCGGACTCGGCATCGACTACCATAATGCCGACTTCGACCCCGCCGCCAAAGTCAAGGAGTACGCTGCCGCACTCGATCGTTCTCTCGCCGGCTTCTCCGGCCGCCTGCTTCTCGAACCGGGCCGCTTCATCGTCGCGCAAGCGGGCGCGCTGCTCACCCGCGTGCTGCACGTGAAGAAGAATGGCACCAAAACATTCGTCATCGTCGACGCCGCTATGAACGACCTGATTCGCCCCGCGCTTTACCAGGCGCATCACGAGATCGTGCCGGTGCGGCCGCGTCACGGCAAAGCGCGCCCAGTCGATGTCGTCGGCCCTGTCTGCGAAACCGGCGACTTCTTCGCCCGCGACCGCGTGCTCAAGCCAGTCAAGCCCGGCGACCTGATCGCGCTTCTCGACGCGGGCGCCTACGGCATGGCGCAGAGCTCCAACTACAACTCCCGCCCGCGCGCCGCCGAAGTCTTGATCGAGGGCCGCTCGGCCCGCCTCGTTCGGCGCCGCGAGACACGCAGCGATCTACTCGCCCCGGAGATCAAACTGGCCAAGTCCCGTAAGTAGGCGCTAAGCCCTTTTTCTGGAACCTCTGCTGCAACTCGCGCACTCATCCATCCGTCGTGTATAAGGTATTCCCGCGGAGGATTCAGGATGCAACTACGCACGAAAGCTACGTGCGCCTTGATAGCAGGTTTGCTGCTCGGGCTCGCGATGAACTCACATGCTGACCCGCTCAAGGTGAAAACTGAGCAGGGCAAGGCTCAGGGAAAGACAATCAACGACGGCAAGGTGAAAGCATTTCTCGGCCTGCCGTATGCGGCGCCTCCCGTAGGCGATCTGCGCTGGAAGGCTCCCGAAGCGCCGGCAAAATGGAAGGGCACGCGCGACGCGACCAAGTTCAGCGCACACTGCGCGCAGAATCATGTCTTCGACGACATGGTCTTTCAGGGGCCGCCGCCCAGCGAAGACTGTCTCTTCCTCAACGTCTACGCACCCGCCGAATCGACAAACAAAAGCAAGCTGCCCGTCATGTTTTGGATTCACGGTGGCGGCTACTCTGGCGGCGGCAGCGATGAGCCGCGCCACAACGGCGACTTTCTTCCCCTTAAAGGGGTCGTGCTCGTCACCATCAACTATCGCCTCGGCGTCTTCGGCTTTCTCGTTACCGACGAGCTGGCCAAAGAAGCCAACGGCGCAGCAGGGAACTACGGCCTGCTTGATATGATCGCCGGGCTGCACTGGGTTCAGGACAACATCAAGAACTTCGGCGGCGATCCGGGCAACGTCACCATCTTCGGCGAAAGCGCAGGTTCCTTTGCTGTCTCAACGCTGATGGCATCACCGCTTGCCCAGGGCCTCTTCTCCAAGGCCATCGGTGAAAGCGGTGCGGCGTTTCCCAGCGGCCTGACTCTTGGCGGAGAATCGGTAGCCGATCGTGCCAAGGCCGATGGCGCATGGATGGATTCGATGGGCGCCAAGACCATCAAGGATCTGCGCGCCATGACCACCGATCAGATTCTTGAAGCGGCCAAGAAGAAACAGACCGGCTTTCCTCCAGACCTCGACGGCCGCGTTCTGACCGAGCCCGTGCCGGACACCTACGCCGCCGGAAAGCAGGCGCATGTGCCGTTGCTTGCCGGATGGAACGCCGACGAAGGCAGCTTTTTTGCGATGCGCGGGATGACCGCCGTGCAATGGACCGGAATGGCGAACGGGCTCTTCAAAGAGCGGGCTGCCGATTTCCTCAAGCTCTATCCCGACAACACCGATGTACAGGCTCTGCGCTCCGCGATCGACTACGGCAGCGACTCCTTCATCGCCTTCGGCACCTGGAAATGGCTGGAAGCGCAAAAGAAGACTGGCCAGGCGCCAGTCTATCGTTATCACTTCGAACTTGCCGCAACGCCCAGCAAGTTCCATCCCGGCACATTTGCCTTCCACTCCGACGACATCGAGTATGTCTTCGGCACGCTCGATACAAGGCCAGGTTTCAACGTCCGTCCGGAAGACCGCAAGCTGAGCGACGAGATGATGACCTACTGGACCAACTTTGCAAAGACTGGCGATCCCAACGGATCGGGCTTGCCCAATTGGCCCAAGCTCGACGCAGACGACTCGCTCATTCACCTGAATGACCCGATCACTTCAGGCCCCGACACCCTGCGCGCACGCTACGATTTCCTGGTGCAGGGAATTCCCCCGATGCGCTTCCAATAGTCAGTTGCAACCTTCAAAACACCGAGGCCACTCCAGTCGGAGTGGCCTCGGTGTTTGCTTAGGGTACAGCGGAAAAATCGTCTAGCGATTTGTACCGGAGGCCGCGACGAAGCCGGCGGCCTGCTGCACAGCAGGCATGGAAGAAACAGGCGCCGGATCGCCGAATGACGCGGTCTTGGAGTTAATGGCGGAGGAGTAGTCTGCGCCCAGCCCCAGCTTCTTCAAGGCGCGCGAGTCGGGCATCAGCTTCGTCTGCCAGCCTTGATCGGCCTGATACTTCTGCATTGCAGCCTGAGTCGTTGCGTCCCATTTGCCGTCAGCATCGCCGCTCAGATAGTGCTCGCGAATGAGTGCCTGCTGGATTTCTGTGGCGCGCTCTGGTTGGATCGCCTGCTGCCCGCGAACCCTGCGCCCATGCGCTAACGTTTTGCGCCCCGTTCGGCTCGAATGTCCCTTTGAGCTGCGTGCGCTGCTTGTGGACAGGTGAGAGTGACTTGTAGGCGAGACCTTGTGCTGCACACGAGAGGCAACGGAAGGAACGGCAAGTAAAGCCGAAGATAAAAGAATACCCAGACTTGCTCGGAATGAAAGCATGCTGGCTTACCACCTCTGGAATCGGACGTTCCGGATGAGCTTTGCCGGAATTCTATCCGAGCTTTTTATGGTACGCAAATGAAAACTCATTTGCTACCTGGAGAATACGCTGACTCTCTCAAACGTAACTTGAGAGGGATTACGGCTCCTAAAGCAGGCCCCAATCTCTTTCCTTGTGGTTGCAGTTGTCGCCGCAACCAATAGATTAAAAGTAAGATGCGCCCCGGACGAGCCGAGCTGCCCGGAGCGCTGTCCTACTGCAGAGTACCACCAATGTAGTTGATTCCGTCGCCGGGTCGCCGCGGATCCATCACTTCAAACGCCACGTCGTCGCCCGCCTTCAGCTTGCTCACCACCGCGTCGTACTCCGCTTTTGTGGCAGTGGACTGCTTGTTGATGCGAATGATCACCAAGCCCGGCTCGAGGCCGGAAAGATCTGCGAAGGATCCAGCCCGTACGGATTGGACAACGACCCCTTGTGCGTGGAGTCGACCGCTAACTGCGGGCGGCGCTTCGCGGACGACGATTCCCAGCTTGGTCTCACCCGCATCACCCTGCTCGTCTGGAGCTCCGTTCGATTGCTGGCTCGCCATCTCGGCGAACACCTTGTCTCGATCGCCGATGGTTACCGTCGCATCCGTCGGCTTTCCGTCGCGCAGGAAGCCAAGACGAATGCTCGAGCCCGGCTTGCGGCTGGCAATTTCGTTTACCAGATCGTCGCCGTCCTTGATCGGACGCCCGTCGATGTGGGTGATGATGTCGCCGGGCTTCAGACCGCCCTTATCCGCCGGTCCGCCCGGCTGCACCTGCTGCACCAGCACGCCGTTCTTGAAGCCATAGATGCGATTGATTGCTCCGGATAGATTCGGTCGGAACTGGATGCCGATCGATCCGCGTACCACTTTGTGGCTGGGGCTGATCAGGTCGTTATAGACCGATACGACCGTGTTCGACGGCATCGCGAAACCGATGCCCTGGTAGCCGTTGGACTGCGTGTAGATCGCTGTGTTCACACCGATCACTTCGCCATTCATGTTGAGCAGTGGGCCGCCGGAGTTGCCGGGATTGATCGCGGCGTCGGTCTGGATAAAGTGTTGAAACTGGCCGCTCGCGCCAGGTTCGATGGTCCGGTTCTTCGCGGAGATGATGCCGGCGGTGACCGTCTGCGCCAGCGCAAAGGGACTCCCGATCGCCTCGACCGAGTCGCCTACCTCGGTTGTGTCCGAGTTCCCCAGCTTCACCGTGGGCAGCGGAGTGTTGGTGTCGATCTTGATCACTGCAAGATCAGTCGCCTTGTCGACCCCGATCACCCGCGCCGCCCGTCCCTGGTCCACGCTGTCCGGATCGGTCGAAAGCTTCACGTAGATCTTGTCGGCCTTTTCGATGACGTGGTTGTTGGTGATGATGTACCCCTTGGAGTCCACGATGAACCCTGACCCCAGCGACTCACGCACCTGTCCGTCATCCCCGCCGTCCTGGTCGGGCATCTGGCCGCCAAAAAAGCGGTTGAAGAAATTCTGAAAATCGTCCGACCCGGGTCCCTGGTTCTGGCTCTGTCCTTGCCCCTGGTCGCCATTCTGGTCGTCGTCGCCGCCACCCGGGTTCTGGTCGAACTGCCGCGCATGAGGGTTGCGGCGTTTCGTGCTCGACTGCTTGGGCAGCGTCTCGGTGTTGATATTCACTACTGCCGGTCCCACTTCCTTCGCGATGCGCACGAACTCGTTGGGTGGGACCGATGAATTCGTCACATGCAGCGGAGTAGCATCCGCACTGTCGTTTTGCTTCTCCTGCCCGCGCACACCGTGGGCGAGATACGAGCCGAATACAATCGCGGCGGAAAGCGTTGCAAGCACCACAAACGTTGAAGCCAGACGGCGCGTACGCAGCCGTTCGAAGATCGAATTCATGAGTTGGATGACCTCTTGGAGTAACCAGCCACATCGGCTGGGCGTTCTTTGAACCTTCTATCAGTATAGCGACTTACCGATCTTCTCGCTCACTGGGGCATACAAGCTGGTTAGACGCACTTCGCGCGGAAAGAGCCGCTTTTCCCCGTGGTAACATCCGGCATGACGCTCAAAACTCTGGCAGTCTCAGCCCTATTCGCGGCTGCAGTCTCCGTCGTTCCTGCCCAAATCGCACCCTCCCCGGGTCCCCCGAGCATCATGGACCGCCTCAATGCCATGATCTCCGGCGGCAAAAGCGCCTGGAGCACTGACCAGATCGCAACGATGGAAAAGTTGCGCGACGCCGCCATGAGCGATCCCTACGCGCTCAACGAACTTAGACATCTCACCGACAACATTGGCCCGCGTCTCAGCGGCTCGCCCCAGGCGCAGCATGCAGTCGACTACGTCGCAGGCGAGATGCGCTCTCTCGGCGCCGACGTCGCTCTGGAGAAAGCCACCGTTCCGCATTGGGTTCGCGGCGAAGAGAAGGCTGAGCTAGTCTCATGGGCCGGGCAGACACCCGGAACCACGCAAAAGATCGTCCTGACCGCTCTCGGCGGCAGCGCGGCCACGCCGCCCGAGGGGATCACGGCGGAAGTAGTTGTGGTCAATGATTGGCAGCAGCTCCGCGCTCTTCCGCCTGACGGTGTGAAAGGCAAGATTCTGCTCTTCAATCACCCTTTCGACAAGGAACTGGCCGCGGAGGGAGACGGCCTTAACGCCTACGTCGGCGGTGTGGTCTATCGCGGCGCAGGCCCTATTGCGGCGGGAGCAGTTGGTGCCGCCGCTGTCCTCGTACGTTCCGTGGGTGGAGCGGACTTTCGCTTGCCTCATACCGGCATGACGGAATACGCGCCGGGAGTGCCGAAGATTCCCGCTGCCGCCGTCACGGCCGAAGACGCTGATCTGCTCAAGGATCTCATCGCGCAGGGGCCGGTGAAATTGCACCTTACCCTGACGCCCCAATCCTTCCCTGACGCACAGAGTTACAACGTCATCGCAGATTGGAAGGGAACCGAGCACCCCGAGCAGGTTGTCATCGTCTCCGGTCACCTCGATTCATGGGATCTTGGCACAGGAGCCATCGACGACGGAGCAGGTGTCGTGGTCGCGATGCAAACAATCCATCTGCTTAAGGACCTCGGCATCCATCCGCGCCGCACCATCCGCTGCGTTGCCTGGATGAGCGAAGAAGAGGGCTCCGAGGGAGCTGCAGCGTACATGGCCGATCACAAAGACGACTTCGCCAACCACGTAGGCGCGATCGAGTCCGACCTCGGCGCAGACCATCCGACTGGCATCTACTATGCAGGCAGGCCTGAGCTCGGCCAGTGGCTGCGTCCCGTGTCGCAAGTACTCGATGCAATCAATGCGGAGACGCTGATTGCTTCACCGGAGACCGGCGAGGATATCGACGGACTCACGACCAAAGGTGTCCCCAGCTTCGCGCCTCGCCAGGACAGCCGCTTCTACTTCAACTACCACCACACCGCCGCAGACACTTTCGATAAGGTCGATCCGAAGCACCTCAACGAAAATGCAGCAGTGATGGCGGTGCTTGCGTATGCGTTGGCCGATTCACCCGAACCCGCACCGCGCTAAGCGCCTCGTGCACGATCAGGAGTGCGGCTGGTGCTCGAAGATGTGGACAAGCCGCTCAAGGAACGCACCCTGCGCCGGGTGGATCTTCGTATATGCCATTGCCAGTGAGAACCACTCGGCACGATCCACCTCGGGAAACGTCTGCCGCTTTCCGGTTTTCGGCGGCCACTCCATTTCGAAGAGATTGCTCCGGATTGCTCGCGCATCGCCGTCTCCTTCGAGCGCCCACGCCGTCACTACCTTGCCCGAGCTCAATTTGACCGTCCCCAGCGGATGGAGCTCGCCTTCGATCCACGCGAACCCCGTCTCCTCTTCGAACTCGCGTCGGGCCGCGGCGCGCGCATCTTCGTCCTTCTCGTACTCGCCCTTAGGGATTGACCACACACCCAAATCCTTTTTCATCCAGAAGGGCCCGCCCGGATGCACCAGGAACACTTCGAGCGTCTCGCCCCGCCTGCGATATAGGAGAATTCCCGCACTCTGTTTGCTCATCAACTTGTCTCGCAGCTATTGTGATCCACTGCCCGTCTGGCTCCTGTGGAAACAATCAAGCTTCGTGTGCGCTGGGCACATGCGGCTGGGGCACGAGTTCGGTCAGTCCGATGCCGGCCAGGATCAGCAGAGCCCCGCAAGCTGGGCGCAATCCCCACCGCTCGCCAGTGAAGAGGAAGGATGTGATCCACGCAAATACCGGCTCCATCGTCAGCAGTAGCGCGATGTGTGTCGAGGGCAACACCGACTGCGCCCAGCTCTGAATCGAGAATGCTGCTGCTGTTGCCAGAGCCGCCGCAACCAGCAGGGCTGCAATCAGTCTCGGTGTGAAATGAATCTGTGGATGCTCGATCAGCGGCAGGCTGACGGCCATGAAGACCGCGCAGAACCCCACCTGCAGCAACGCCAGCGGCTGAAATGAAATGCGCGGAGACACTTGACTCAGCGCGAGGCAGTGAAGCGTGAATCCGATGGCACAGCCGAACGTGAGAATGTCGCCTACATTGATGGACGAGAAATCCGGAACGAGTCCCGCAAGCCCAGCCTTTGCAGCCGCTGGCGCCGTGAGCAGCAAGATCCCCGCAAACGCCAGCCCAGCACCTGTGTATGCATTCCATCGTGGCAGCTTGGCTCCCGGTGGCCGCAGCGCCGGAATTATCGAGAAGAGTGGCACCAGAACGACAACAAGCCCGGTAATGAACGCCGACTTGCTCGGCGTCGTGCGCACCAGTCCGATTGTCTGGAACTGATAGCCCGCCGCAAGACATAAGCCCACCACCGCACCCGCCGCGAGATCGCTGCGCCGAATTCCACGCCACGCACGATGATAGGCAATTGCCAGCAGCGCAAAAGCCAGGGCCATCCGCACCAAATTGAACGCAGCCGGTGTGGCATCGGCGAGAGCCCCCTTGATCACCACAAAGGTCGAGCCCCACACCGCCACCACGCACAGCATCAAAATGTAGGCGCGCAGTTTCATCCGTTCTTGGCTTGTCCGTAGATGGGTTGGGTCGCGCGGGGCAACAGATCAGTGCGCACTCCAAGCTCCGCTGTACGACTCCTTGCCCCCGACATAGGTCGCCAGAACCTTCGTTCCCAGAATTGCCGGCGCGTCCACTTTGTACAGATCCCGATCCACCAGCACAAAGTCCGCATCGTATCCCGGCTCGAGTTTGCCCTTCCGTTTCTCCGCAAACTCCGCATAGGCCGAGCCCTGCGTATAGGCGTACAGGGCCTGCCCGCGCGTTAGCTTGTTCTCGCGGTAGTACGTTTTTGTACCCGCTTCATTCATGCGCGTTACTGCCGCATAGAGCCCGCGAAACGGCGTCACCGGTTCGACTGGATAGTCGGTGCCGAACGCCAACGGCACACCCGCATCGAGGAACGCCTTCCACGCATACGAATACGCCGCCCTCTGCGGCCCCAGCCGGTCTTCTGCCCAATTCATATCGGTGAGCAGGTGATTCGGCTGCATGGATGCAATCACGCCGAGCTGCTTGAATCGCGGAATATCCGCCGGATCGACCACCTGCGCGTGTTCGATGCGATTGCGCGCCGTGTGCGAGACGCCCGGCTGCGCGTATGCATCCAGCGCCATCGCCGCCGCCTTATCCCCGATAGCGTGGAACCCGATCTGAAATCCAGCCTGCGCCCGTTCCACCGTCATCGCGTTCAGTTGCGCCTGCGTATACTGCGGCAGCCCGCTGTTGCCCGGATCGTCCGCAAACGGAGCTTTCATCGCTGCTGTCCGCGAGCCCAGCGATCCGTCCATGAATCCCTTCAGGAATCCCGTGTGCAGCATCGGATCGTTCGCGTCGTGATGCGTGCGCATCTTGATCAGGTCCGGCAGCGGCGCCTTGAAAGGCAGCCACTCGCTGATGCGAATCTTCAGCGTGCCTTCCTTCTCCATCTCTTCGAAGACCAGAAAATCCTGCCAATCGCTGAAGTCCTGCACGCTCGTGATACCATGCGAGACCGCATCGTCGATGGCCAATTGATCGCCTTTGCGTCGCTCCTCGTGCGTCGGCGGCGGAATCACTTTCTCCACAAGTCCCTGCGCCGACTCGCGCAGAATTCCCGTCGGCTCGCCCTGTGCGTCTAGATCAATCGCGCCCCCCTGCGGCGGCTTCGTTGTCCCCGTGATGCCAGCAGCCTTCAATGCGGCCGTGTTCACGAGCGCGATGTGTCCATCGATCCGATCGAGAAACGTCGGATGATCCCCGGTGACCTTGTCCAGATCCCGCCGCGTCGGCAGTTCCTTTCTCATCCACAACGTGTGGTCCCAGTTGCCGCCCGTCAGCCAGTGGCCTGCGGGCGCCGCATCGGCGAACCGCTTCACCTTCGCCAGCATCTCGGCCAGCGACTGCACCCCAGTCAGATCGACGTTGAGTTTGGTTTGTCCCGCGCCACCCAGGTGCGTGTGCGCGTCATTGAAGCCCGGGAAAACATACCTACCGGCCAGATCCTTCACGAACGTCTTCGGCCCTGCAAGTCCCCGAATCGTCAGGCCGTTTCCGATGGCAACGATCTTGCCGCCGCGGATCGCCATCCCCTGCACGGTCTGCGGCTGATCTTCGGCGAATCCTTCACCCGTGTAAATCGTGCCGTTCAGGACGATCGTTTCAGGAGGTGCTTGTCCCTCAGCCAGGGCGGGAATCCGCGCGACACAACACGATGCCACGAGAAAAACAACGGCCCGAAATAGGCCCGAAAGTCGTGTCCACATGCGCGGAGTCTACCAGAGCACAGTTATTGTTCAGCCGCCCACTCCGCAATTGCCAGCGTGAGCAGCAAGGCACGGCGCAACCCCAGTTCGCGATCCTTATCGCTGTACCACTCGCCCAGCGTGTGCGCCCCGCCGCCGTCTCCGCCCGCACCAATCGAGAGTGCCGGAATCCCGCGCGCAATGGGGATATTAGCGTCGGTCGAACCCAGCCGAATGTCCGTGCGAATACCTAGATGCCGATCCACGGAGCGAAGAGTTTCAAGCATCGGCGAATCGGCAGGCAACCGCGCTGCGGGCCGATTGCCAATGCGCTTGACCGTGAAGGTCAACGGGCCTCGGCTGCGGCCCGCGTACTCCTTGCCCATTTTGTTTGCGCGTTCCACGGCATCTTCGACCGCACGATGAAGTGCTACCTCGAGCCGCGTCAGCTCCTCCGGACTCGTCGAGCGATAGTCGATCGCTGCGGTGGCGCTCTCAGGGATCGAATTCACGCTCGTCCCGCCTCGAATCGTTCCCAGATTGAGCGTCGTTCGCGGCTCCTCCGGCAGCGTCGTCTCGCCGACCACAACAAGAGCCGAAGCCAGCGCCGCGATCGGATTCGGTGTTCCCGCATCGGTAAAGCTGTGCCCGCCCGGCCCGCTCATCGTCACTTGAAATCGCAGACTTCCCAATGCCTGCGTCACGGCAGAATCCGCGCCCGCGCCGTCAAGCACGATGTGCGCAGCCACGCGGCCCGAGAGCTTGGACGCACCGTAGAAGTGCCGAACACCGCGCAGGTCGCCTTCGCCCTCTTCGCCGACATTCGCCAGCACCACAAGCGGAATGGGCAAATCCACCTTTGCTTCAAGCAAAGCGGACACAAGCGCCAATAGGCCCGCCACGCCGGCGCCGTTGTCACAGGCTCCGGGTGCCTCTAGCCTGCGCGACGAGCCGATCTCGCGCACCTGTGGGTTCAGAGGCGTCTCTGCAGGAAACACTGTGTCGAGATGCGCCGAGAGCACAACCACCGGACCGCTGCTCTCCGCAGGCAAATTCGCCGCTGGAACAACCCCTAGAACATTGCCGATCTCATCGGTCGCCACCTGGCTCAGTCCCGCTTCGGCGAATCGATCCGCAACCCACGCGGCGCGCGCAATTTCTCCGAAAGGCGGGGCAGGGATCGCGACGAGCTTCGCCTGCCAATCCATGATCGTGCGCGGATTGTTGTGCATCCACGCAAACGCGGCGTGCACCTGCCGTTTTGCAGCAAGTGAGGTAACCTTCGCGAATGCTGCGCTGCGCGAGAAGAGCACCATGAGCTTTGTCTTCAGGGTAGCAGTCCGATGCGGCGACCCGTACCTGCCGGACTACTCCTTCTTCGCTTTACTTGTACTGAACCGAGTGCAGGAAAAGCCCGCGCGCGGGAGCCGTTGGTCCGGCGGCCGACCGCGCTCGTGCTTCGAAGATCGCGGGGATCTCCGCGGACGGCAGCGCTCCACGCCCCACCTCGATCATCGTGCCCACCAGGTTACGCACCATGTGATGAAGAAAGCCGTTCCCCTGAATCCGGTAAATCAGTACCGGGCCGCTGTCGCTGCTCTGCTCACGCCATGCCGAGGCAAGAATCATCCGTATCGTCGAGCGAGCGTCGCCGTCGCCCATCTCCTCCTGGTTCGCACGTCGTTCCATGCGTGTCGTCAGATCGGGATCGGACGCGGCAAAACTCGCGAAGTCGTGTTCCCCCAGAAACCCTTGCGCAGCGGAGTCCAATGCCTCGCGATCCAGACGCCAGGGGCATGCGTAGACGTATCGGGAAAGAAACGGCGGACAGATGTCCACGCACTCCCGCTTCTCGGCCCACACGCGATACTCATAGATTTTTGTGACGGCCGAATGCCGCGCGTGGAATTCGTCGGATACCGTGATTGCATCCAGAATGCGAATCGAGGACGGCAAGGTCCGATTCAGAGCCCGGTGCAGATTCTCCGCTGGGATCGGTGCTCGCAGCTCGAAACTCGCCACCTGACCCAGAGCATGAACGCCGGCATCGGTTCTCCCGGAGCCTTGGGGCAGGGGAGCCTCCCCCGTAATGCGTCCCAACGCCTCCTGGAGCTCCCCCTGAATCGTCGGCTCGCCTGGCTGCACCTGCCAGCCGCGATAGTCTGTACCGTCATACGACACTGTGACCATCCACATGCGGCCAGAGACGGAGGTGAGTTCGGATTGAGCCATAGGTGCCTGTCTGGGTAACAGGGTAATTGACCGAATCGCCCAAAGAAGTTAGGGCGATCCCTGCGATATACTCTGGTTTTCGCGCAGAATTCAGATCGGATCGCGATAAAAGATCAGGCTCGGGCAGGGAACCAATACGGTTTCGCGCGCGTACTGCCTTAAAGTGGGTCGATTCAACAGAAGCGCGTTTGTGCTGAAGGCTCACAAAGAGAGTCCGGAGACAAGCTCCGGGCGTCTAAAGAGTGGCACCCCACATGCCCACCAACTCGTGGAGAGAAGACATGCATTGGTCAGTGATACGTGTGCCAAAAACACGTGCAGTTGAACGGCAAGATGGGTTCGTGCAGCAAGAAAACAGAAGCAGGGCTGGATCGCGGTTGAGGGCGATAGCCGCGACTGTTCTTACCCTCGCCGCCGGAGTGCCCTCGGGCTTTGCCCAGCAAACACCTACGGCTTCGACCGAGAAGTCGGCGTCAGAGCTGCCTTCGGCGCCGGTTCCGACCGAAACCGAGCCCTTGACTCTGCGCCAGTCGGCTCGGGATTTCTCGAAGCCCGCCGCCCGCCTCCTCGGCGATCCAATTAACATGTACCGCCCAACAACGATCGCTAAAGCCGACTTCAACAATTCCGTCCGGCTTCAGGATCTCGTCAAGGACGGCAAGATCTATCTGAGCCTTCCCGATGCGATTGCTCTTGCGCTCGAGAACAACTACGACATCGCAATCGCTCGTTACTACCTTGACATTGCCGATACCGACATTCTGCGCGCCAAGGCGGGTGCGGGCCTCCGTGGCGTCAGCGCCAGCGTGCTGCAGAACACGATCGGCGGCACCTCGCAGACTCTCAGTGCCAGCGGCGCACCGGGCAGCGTGAGCGGTGCTGCGGCAGGCAGCGCAGGCATCGTGCTTTCCACAGATGGTGCTGGTCCGACACCCGAGAACCGCGATCCGCTCGTGACCGGCTCATTGCAGTTCGATCGCTCGGAATCGCCGCAAACCAGCTCGTTCTCTCCCCGCGCGTTCACAAACACAAATACGTACAACTTCACCTACGGGCAGGGATTCGTTACCGGCACGGCGCTGAATCTTACATGGAACAACAGCCGCACGACGACGACGAATTTCTTCAGTTCGTACAGCCCGCAGATTCTGTCGAGCTTCAACGCCAAGGTAACCCAGCACCTGCTGCAAGGAGCAGGTATCTGGGTCAATAAGCGCTTTGAGTACGAAGCGATCCTCGATCGTCGGATTACCGACTCCACCTTCCGGCAACAGATTCTCGCCACCGTGAATCAGGTGGAGAACATCTACTGGGTCGTGGTGAGCGCGTACGAAGACGTGCAAGCCAAGCAGCACGCTTTGGATCAGAGCACCAAGCTCGACAACGACACTCGCAAGCAGCTCGATATCGGCACCATGGCGCCGCTCGACGTCGTCAACGCCGATTCGACCGTCGCCACGGACAAACAGTCGTTGATCAGTTCGCAGAGCAATCTGAACTATCAGCAGCTCGTTCTCAAGCAGGCCATCGCCCGCAATCTCAACGATCCTGCGTTGGTTGCCGCGCCCATCATCCCCACCGATCGCGTGAACCTCGACCCGTTGCCGGAAGAGAAGCAGACTCCCGATGAGCTCGCGCAAGTTGCGTTCAAGAATCGTCCGGAACTTGAGCAGGCGGTACTCTCGATCAAGAAAGACGAAATCACATTGCGCGGCGCGCGCCAAAATTTGCGGCCGACGCTCGATGCGTACGGCTACTACGGTGCCCAAGGCATTGGCGGTGCATTTAATCAGGCATCCTGCCAGCTGGCGATAGCCTTCGGCCAACCGTGCACACCTTTCGCCACCAGCGGCTATTCCGATGCGCTGAGCAACCTGGTCAACAGCAGTTCGCCCGACAAGGGCATCGGATTCAACTTCCAGATCCCCATTCGCAATCGCACAGCCCAGGCCGACCAGGCCCGCTCCTTGATCGAGTATCGTCAGGCCGAGATGCACCTGGAACAGCTTTACACGCAGATTCGCATGCAGGTCGTCGCCCAGCAATACGCCTTGGCGAATGACCGTGCGCAGGTGCAGGCCTCCATCGCCGCAGAAGACTATGCACGCCAGAGCCTCGATGCGGAGCAGAAAAAGCTGAATCTGGGCGCATCGATCACTGCCAATGTGCTTCTGCAGGAGCGCAATCTTGCCAATGCTCAAAATGCCCGCATCACGGCGAATCTTACGTACGCCAAGGATCGTGCACTGCTCTACCAGGTGCTCGCCGAAACGTTGCAGCACTACGGAATCAACCTGAACGACGCTGCGACCGGCAAGGTGACGACGGCGCCTGTGGTCCCCGGCCTGCAGCCTGCCTCCACGACGACGGTAGCCCCCACGGCGCCGCCCTCCAGCAACTGATTATTTCCATCTCACGAAAAGAAGCCCGGCGCGATGCCGGGCTTCTCTTGTTTCACTCCGATTTTCTAGTCCCTGGTCCCTAATCCCTGGTGCCGGTGTCTCACCGATCGGCGACTTTCTCCAACAGGTCGAAGAACTCCGGGAAACTGATCGCCGCCGACTCCGCGCCCTGAATCAGCGTCTCGCCCTCCGCCCGCAGACCCGCCACGCTGAACGCCATGGCAATGCGATGGTCTCCTCCCGCGTCAATCGTTGCTCCGTGCAGAACCTGGCCGCCCGGCACATCCAGCCCATCGTCGAACTCTGCAACTTCAGCCCCCATGGCCCGAAGATTCTTTGCCACCAGAGCAATCCGGTCCGACTCCTTGACTCTCAGTTCCTTCGCATCGCGGATGCGAATCCCGCCGTTCGTATACGGCCCAATCGCCGCCAGCACAGGCAATTCGTCGATCAATTGTGCCGCCAGCGCTCCGCTGATCTCCGTCGACCGCAGCCCCGTCGGAGGCAGCGTGATTTGCACTGTCCCCACCAGCTCGGCATGTTTCTCTTCAAGCTCCAGTACGGCGATGTGCGCTCCCAGCGCCGTCAGCACGTCGAGCAGGGCAGCGCGCGTCGGGTTCAGTCCGAGCCCATCGATAACCAACGACGACCCCTCGAAGATCGACGCCGCGCACAGAAAAAACGCCGCCGAGGAGAGATCGCCTGGCACCACGGCATCGATGCCATGCAACGCTTGCGGCCCAGCGATCGAGACAGAATCGATCGATCGCTCCACCGCTGCCCCAAACGCCCGCAGCGCCAACTCGCTGTGATCGCGCGTCCGCACCGCTTCTCGCACCGTGGTTTTGCCTTCCGTCTGCAAACCTGCGAGCAGAATGCACGTCTTCACCTGCGCGCTCGGCACGGGCGTCGTGTAGTCGATCGCATGAAGCGCGGTTCCCTCAATCGTGATCGGGGCATGTCCCTCGGTCAGCGCCAGCTTCGCACCCATCTCTGCCAGCGGTTTACGAATCCGCTCCATCGGCCTGCGCGAAAGTGAGGCATCGCCAACCAGTCTGAAATGGCCTCGTTGCGCAGCAAGCAGTCCGGAGATCATGCGCATCGTCGAGCCCGAGTTGCCGCAGTCCAGTGGTTCGTCCGTCGGCATGACACGCCCGCCCACACCCGTCACCTCCACGGTCCCATCGGCAAGCGTCTCCACCTTTGCGCCCAGCGACTGCATGCAGGCCAGCGTCGAAGCGCAATCGGCTCCCGTCGAAAAGTTGCTGAAGTGCGAGGTTCCCTCGGCAAAGGCTGCGAGCATCCCGTAGCGATGGCTGATGGACTTGTCTCCGGGCAGTCGTAGACTCCCTAGAATGTTTTTTGCCGGACGAATGATGCGTTCTTGGATGGCTGTGTGCAAAGGCTCTCCGTAAAGGCTGCAACTCAAGTTTAACGGAGCCTCTGGCGTCGGAAGGGAACGCAGATGCCCTTCAGCGGACCTTGAGGACGATGATCGTCTCATCGTCGAATCGATCTTTGCCGTCCTGGAATCGCGTCACATCGGCCAAGATCGCGTCCGCAAGCTGATTCGCCGAGTGATCTGGATTGCAGCAGAGCTGCTTCGACAGTCTCTCCGAGCCATACATCTCACCCTGCGCATTCTCCGCGTCGAGAATTCCATCGGACACGAAGAGCAGAACGTCGCCGCGCTGCGTCACCATGTCGATCTCGTCATACGTGACTTCGGGAAACATTCCCAGCGGAAATCCTTCCGATTGAATCGTGAGCGACTGCCCGTCGCGGCAGAAGATCGGCTGCACAGCACCGGAGTTCGCTACCTGCAACGTCTGGTTCTGATCGTTCCACACCGCGAATAACATGGTGACGTACTGCGACTCGAGCTTGCGCTCCTGCAACGCGTCATTGAGCGTCACAAGCATCTGCGACGGTTTGGGACGTTGAATGGCCGCGGACCGCATGATGCCGCTCACCAGCGCGGCAAACAGTGCGGCCGGTGCAGCCTTTCCACTCACGTCTCCCAGCACGATCGCGGTTTGCCCTGGCTCATACTCCACAAAGTCATACAGGTCGCCGCCAATGGTGCGTGCCGGAAGAAACCGCACGGCCAGGTCGGCATGTTCGTGCTCAGGCGGTGCCGTTGGCAGCAGTCGCAACTGCACCTCACGCGCCATAGCGATGTCCTTCTCCAGCTGCCGTTCCTGCCGGCTTACAGCCTGATAGAGCCGCGCATTCTCAATCGAAATGGCGATCTGCGCAGCCATCGTCGTGAGCGTCCGCTCGTGGTCTTCGTTAAAAAATCCTGGCCGCGTATGCTCCAGATCGAGTACGCCGATGATGCGCCCCTTGTGGAAGAGCGGCACGATCAGCTCCGACCGAGTCTCTGGATTCATAGCCAGATAGCGAACATCCTTGCGCACATCTGGAACATTGATGGGCCGCCACTCGCGTACCGCGGCCCCAACCAGCCCGCTCGTGATGGGAATCCTTCGCAGCGGTGCGTGCGCATACCCGAAGTGCCACGCATAGCGCGTAATCAGCGTCTCGCCTCTCTCGTCCAGAAGCATGATGCTGAACATCTGGTAGTCGATCAGCCGCCGCAACAGCTGTCCGATACGCGCCAGCAGCGGATCGAGCTCCAGAATCGACGTCAGCTCCGCCGAAATCTCGTTCAGCACGGTCAGTGTCTGTGCCTGTCGCGATACACGCGCATACAGACGCGCATTCTCGATTGCCTGCGCGATGCGCGAAGCCGTCAGCGTCAGCAAATGGAGATGCTCGGGCTTGAAGTATCCAACCTGGTCGCTCTCCAGATCCATCACTCCGATCAGCCGGTTCTTCGCAATCAGCGGTACCGCCAATTCCGATCGCACCTCGGGATTCGCAGGGACGTAGTTCGGATCCGCCGTTACATCGTTCAACAGAATGGACTGGCGCGTGAGCCCGACTTGTCCTACAACCCCCTTGCCGAGTGGGAAACGCATCTTCTCCACTTCGGGTGTGTGTCCGATCTGGAAGCGGATGCGCAGATCGTGCGTGCGGTCGTTCAACAGGAGGATCGCAAAGATCTTGTAGTGGATGATCGCGCGAACCAGCTCCGACGTGCGATTCAGCAGTGTCTGCAGATCGAGCGTCGTATTGAGCGCGTCCGCCAGCTGCACCAGATACGTCAAATCCGCTGGCTCTACCCGCACATTCAGCGGATCGAGATGCGCGTGCGGATTGTCCTGGTCGGCTGGCCGATAGTCGCCTTCAAATTCGGGCTCAGGACGTGGGGATGTGGGAGAGGCTGTCATCAAAGGTTGAAACGAATCATAGCTGAAGGACAAAGAAAGGGAACAGAGAAAGGACAGGGAACAGATGAGGGACGGCTACGCTGACTTTCCGAGGTCGAAGTAACGCCCTCGATGAGGAGAAGGCGGAGAGCTTTTCTACTCCCTGTTCGTTATTCGCTGATCCCTGCGTTCCTCACTCGGCTCCCAGCTCGCGCACAATGGCCACCGACGACGACGCGCCGATCCGGTTCGCTCCCGCTTCGAGCATCGTGCGGACGTCGGCCAGCTTACGGATGCCTCCAGATGCCTTCACCCCGCAACGTCCTCCTGCAACGCCGCGTAGGAGAGCCACATCCGCGGCCGTCGCCCCGCCTGAGGCAAAGCCCGTGGAAGTCTTGAGAAAATCCGCACCCGCATGAATGGCGAGTTCCGCGCCGCGCAATTTTTCCTCCACGCTCAACAGCGCAGTTTCGAGGATCACTTTGAGAATCGCTCCTTGATGATGTGCCACGTTCGCCGCTGCCCGAATCGTGTGTTCGACGGCCTGATGGTTGCCGCTTTTTAATTGCCCGATCGGGATCACCATATCCAGTTCGCGCACCCCCACCCGAGCCAACGCCGCAGCTTCCTGTCGCAGCGTGGAAACCAGCGACGCGCCAAACGGAAAACCGATCACCACGCCGACCGGAATACCCGTTCCCGACAGCATTCCCACCGCAGTCGATGCCCAGACGGGGTTCACCATCGCGCAGGCAAATCGATAGCGTACGACTTCATCGCAGAGGATCTCCACCTGGTCGCGGGTCGCCTCGGGCTTCAGCAGTGTATGGTCGATGACCGCAGCCAGCGCCTGCCAGTTCGCCATCGCATCCCGAGTAAAACCAGCGGCGTCGAAACTCCCGTGATCGAACTCAAGATCGGCTTCCCCAATGGGTGGTGTGGTTGTCATAAGGACTCCTTTTCGCCGGGCGGTCCAGTGCCGGCGTGTGTCCGGGAGAAGAGTATAGAACTTGCACGTCGATGAACCAAGTAACCGGATCACAGTTACCGGCGCTGAGGCGAGTCTCCTGCTGCTACGCAATATCCATTCGTTGGATCAGTCCCTCGGCGAATCGGTAGACTTGGTGAACCGTAGTGTCCACCAAAACAGTGCCGCTCAGGTCGCGCACGACCTGGTGCACTGTGACTACCATGCGGCCTTCGTCATCTTCCTCAATCGTCTCAGGCTCGACATGCGGATCAAGGATCGCCCACTGCCGCGTCCAGTAGGCACGCACACCTTCACGTCCAAGGACGTGGCCGCCCTCCATTCCGTTCGCCCACTCGACGTCGGGATGAAGCCGGGCCAGGACCTCTTCGAGCTTGCGTGCGTTAAAGTCCCGATACGCCGACTCTAAAAGATTGCGCTCCTGCGTCAAATCTACTGCCATCCCGTTGCCCCTACTCCGGATGATCGGGCGACATCAGGCAGATGTCCGGCAGATTGCGATACCGCTCCGCATAGTCCATGCCGTAGCCGATCACAAACAGGTTGGGAATCGAGAAACCGACATAGTCCGCATCGATCCGCTCGATACGGCGCGAAGGCTTGTCGAGCAGCGTCACAATTCTCAGCGTTTTCGGACGGTGTTGCAGAAAGATCTTCCTCAAATAAGCCAGTGTGAGTCCTGTGTCAAGAATGTCCTCCACCAGAAGGACGTTCTTGCCCTCGATCGGCTCATCCAGATCCTTGATCAGCTTGACCGCGCCCGACGAACGCTGCCCCTTGCCATAACTTGAGACCGCAACAAAATCGAACGTCGTGTCCACCTGCACTGCGCGGGCAAGGTCCGCGAGAAAGATTGCTGCCCCCTTCAACACGCCCACCATCACAGCCTTCTCACCGTTCAGATCGCGCGTGATTTGTTCGCCCATTTCAGCTACACGCTCGGCGATCTGCTGGCGCGTGTAGAGGACTTCGAGGCCCTGATATGTGATCGCTGCCATGCGCATAGTATCTCCTGAATCCACAACTTACGGCACGGACCTCTGTGAAAAATGCGGCTCCACTCTCTTGCGAACCTTTGCCCTCGATCCCCCGTCTATACTCAAGGCAGGATGATTCCGTATCTCCATTTGTGGAGCCTGAGTTTGCCGACCTTCGGCCTCATGCTCTGGTGTGCAGCCGTGGCTGGCGCATTCGTAATGCACGCCTCTTTTCGGCGCGCTGGTATCGATGCCGATGCGGTCGGCATGGTTGCAGTCGCCGTTGTCGCCGGAATCGTCGGCGCCAAGCTTTGGCATGTCCTCGACACCCCATCGGAGTTTCACGAAATGGGCTGGCGCGTTCTCTGGGACTCGGCCGGCTTCGCCTGGTTCGGCGGACTCGTCTTCGGTATCGGCGCCCTGGTCCTCCAAGGTTGGAGCGCCAAGATAGGTGGTTTGCGCACACTCGATCTTGCCGCCCCATCGGCTGCCATCGGCTACGGCATCGGCCGCATCGGCTGCTTCCTCTCGGGAGACGGTTGCTATGGCCTTCCCACCAATCTGCCCTGGGGCATGAGCTTTCCCAACGGCATCGAGCCGGTCTTCGTCCGCGTGCACCCTACGCCGCTCTATGAATTGGCTGCGGGATTGCTGATCGGGGGATGGCTCTGGCTGCGGGGCCGCACGCAGCGACCCACCGGCTGGATTCTGGGTGAGTATCTGATCCTAACGGGACTCGCTCGCTTTTCGGTTGAATTTATCCGTCGCAACCCACGAATCTGGCTCGGGTTATCGAATGCCCAACTGGCGAGTGCCGGTTCGGTAGCTGTAGGAATCAGCCTGCTTGCCTGGGCCGCAGCACGCAAGGCCTCCGCTCCCGACCGTGCACCGCACCCCGTCGAGAAGACGGCGTAGCTCTAATCCTGCGCTGGATTTGACTCGCTCACCAGATGCGCCGCCGTTCCGATCGTCGAACCCGCCGCGCCATACGCCGTGTAGGGCTTGGCGGCCGCTTTGGCCCGTCGCTCCGCCTTCAGCTGCCGCCAGCACTTCCACACACGTTCACCGTCCGATCCCTCGATCGGCAGCACGTTGAAGAATGCGAAGCAGAGATTCGCCAGCCCGAATTTGTGCGAGAGCGGCCAGAGCGCCAACAGTGCCAGATTGGTGAATGGACCTGCCAGGGACACAATCATGTTCTGCGCTGGGCGTCCGGGCTCACGAACGATGTAGAGGCCCTTCCACTTCAGTCCCACGGTCTTGATCTTGACGCCAGCCAACGGGGCCGCAATCAGATGCCCCGCTTCGTGAAACGCCATCGCAATCACGCCGAGCCCCAGACCCTGAAAGAAAGGGATGAACCATGCCAGCGTGTGCGCCAATTTGCCTCCCACGGATTCCATGGTCTCTTAGATGCACACATCCTACGCCTGCGCACCGCAAGGCGCGAGACCCAAAGGGACGAGCAACCACTGTAACCCCAGATGAGTGACGCCGGGCTGGTTACCAGGCCGGGAAGGCGTTCCGTTATCACAGAAGAACTCGGCTCCCGGGGAGGCGGGGTTTCACCCCCCGCATACGGCCGGCAGAGGATCGTGGGCATTAAGCCCCCGGAAGGGCTACCTCTCCGAGCTGCACACCTTCTTTGGAACCACCCCTAAAATGCCGGCGGCCCTCCCGATACCGGCAGCGACGCATCCCCCTGATTTGCGAGCGCGGTTGCCAGCGAATAGCCCGGTCCCGTACTCGAGGTGAGGAACGGCGTCAGCGCTGCAACCGCCGAATTCGGACCGTTGTACACGGCATTCAATCCGTCCATCTGTTCGTACGCCAGATTATTCGCCGGATTGTTGTTCCCGATTACGCGGCCCAGCACGCGGTGCTCTGCTTCAATCCCCATGATCGTCGCCGAAACCTTGGCAAAATAGTCCAGCTCTTCGGCGCAGTAGCGCGAGCCATCGCGATCCCACCACCAGTCGCCGCGTACGCTCGCCGATTTCACCGCGAACTCCTGGATCGCGTTCAGATACGCCCCAATGAACGCATTCTCCAGTGCGTTCAGGAGTCCCAAAAACGGCCCAAGAGCATCGAAACTGCCTGCTGGAAAGATGTTTTCTGTCGCTCCGAACGACTCTCTGGTTCAGGAACGGCCGAACTGCCTCCGCGGATTTGTCCGGATTGGATTATTTTTCCGTCGCTCCAAGGCCCTAGAATGATTTCGGCCTGTTCCATCGCCTTTCATGCCCGAGACCCTGCCAATCCGACCGCCGCTCCCTTCCGTTCTTCTTCTGAAAGGATCGAAGTGAACGCGGCTGCTCCGAATGCCGATGGGCTCTTGATCGGCCGCGTGCGCGCAAAAGACCATCGGGCAATGGCTGAGATCTTCGACCAGTACGCGACCATGGTGTATGCGGTGGCCTTGCGCGTTCTCAAAGATCCGGCTCAGGCAGAAGACGTGATGCAGGAGATCTTCCTTCAGGTGTGGAACAACCCGGATCGTTTCGCCCAGGGACGCGGCTCGCTCGGCGCCTGGCTCGCCGTCGTCGCACGCAACCGATCCATCGATTTTCTGCGCCAGCGGCGGCCCACCGAGTCCTGCGACGAAGTTGTCTTGCCCGCTGCCACCAATCTCGCCTCCGAGGTCGAACGCAATTCGATGATGGCCAAGGTGCGAGGCGTCTTGAAGAACCTGCCTCAGGAGCAGCAGAAGTCTTTGGAATTGGCCTTCTTTGAAGGTTTGACGCACTCCGAGATCGCAGCTCGCACCGGCGATCCGCTCGGCACGGTAAAGACCAGGATTCGCTCGGCGCTGGCAAGTTTGCGAAAGGGAATCGAAGCATGACGGACGCACGCCACATTTCGCAGGAGGATCTCGCCCTCCACGCAATGCAGGCCCTCTCGCCGGAGGAGTCCGCGGCGGTGCGTTCTCATCTTGCCCAGTGCGCGCAATGCCGTGACGATCTCGCGTCCCTCACCGGTGACCTTGCCCTAGTGGCTCTCAGTGCGGACCAGCAGCCGTTGCCGATCGGTGCCCGCGACCGCTTCATGGCGAAGATCTCCCCTGCAGCCAGCCCGGCTCTAGCAGCCCAGACTCCAAAATCCCAGGCCCCTCAGGTGATTTCCATCGTTGCCAAACGCCCCAGCCCTGCCGCTCTCTGGATTCCGTGGCTGGCGGCTGCTGCGCTTTTGGTTCTCTCCGTCTCTCTGGGCCTCGAAATCCACGAGCTCAAAGCTGCCTTGCAGGCCCAGACTGAAGCGTCAGCCCGTCAGGCGGCAGCCAGCGCGCGTGCTCAGCAGGTCCTCGACGTGCTCTCGGCTCCTGCAGCGCAGCACGTGTTGCTCACCGCGGCCAAGACGCCACCTCAGCCCACGGGCCGCGCGATCTACCTTGCCTCGCGCGGCAGTCTCATCTTCCAGGGCAACAATCTGGCCCAACTGTCTCAAGACAAGATCTACGAGCTTTGGGTGATTCCCGCCGACGGCACCGCGCCGATTCCCGCTGGTCTCTTCCGGCCTGACACCACCGGCAACGCAAGCGTCCTGCTGCCGCCGCTGCCCACCGGAGTTCCAGCAAAAGCTTTCGGCGTGACGATTGAAAAAGCAGGCGGATCGACTACACCCACCGCGCCGATCCTCCTCGCCGGCGCTGCCCCAACTTCGGGAGAGTGAAGCTTCCAAGACAAGAGACCCGTGTCATTTTGAGCGAACGGGGCCCCGAACGCTTTTCCTGGGGTCCCCGAAGAGAGGTCTTTGCTCCTTGGGCAGAGTTCGGGGGTGGTGAGCCGAAGAATCTGCGTTGTCTGTGACCCTCAGATCGGAGCTGCACATCGATCTGGGGCAGACTGATCAGACACAACCAACTTCCTACAGCCTCTTGATAAACGCCATTGCTTCCTTCAACTCAGGAAACTGCCGCTCGTCTGCCTTGAACGCCGCCGAGTGCACGCACCTTCTCAGCCCCCGCATCTTCACCGGGTGCTTCAAGTGCAGCATCTCGTGGTACAGCAGATACTCGATCGCATACCGTGGACTCGACGGGCGGTCAAACACTCGGCTCACCACAATGGTGTTGTGCGCCGCATCGTAGTGGCCCAGCGAACGTTTGGCCAGGGTCTCGCTCCACGTCAACTCCGGTCGTCCCAGCAAACCGCCAAAGAAGCGAAGATTGAGCGTGTCGAACACTTCTTCAAGGTTGTAGTAGCGTCCCTGTGGCCCCGTGTAGCGCTTGCGTCCACGCGCCATCCGAATCAGCTCGGTTTGTCGAACCACTGCGGCGCTGGAGGCAAACCGCTTGAAACGCATGTTGTGTACCGGATCGATGTGTTTTTTGCGATAGAGCTTGGCTAGTAGGATGTGCGCGATGGCGCGGATCACGCTCTCCGGCGCACCCTCTAACAGATCTGAGAGGCTTACCCCTATTCCACCCTCGCGCAAACGAATTGTGGTGTTCAGCGAAGTAAACCGGCGGAAGCGAACAGCAATGGGCGGCATCGGCGCCCGGGGGCGCAGGACCCGGTACTCTTGCTCAAAAATCGCAACGAAATCGGCGCTCACCAGAGTGGAGGTTAGCACAGCCCCACGGGCCTTCGCGCCCTCGCTCCCGGACCGAATCAGGTCGCCCTCCTAACTTCGCTGAACAAGAACTCAGCCTTGCTCTGGGCCGCACGAAGTTCTGTAACTCCTTTCTCCTTTAAAGCGTCTACAGGAAGGATGGCATTGGACAAGGGCGCTGCACCACCTGTTCGTCGTGCTCTCTGGGGATTCAAGCCAATATGGGGATCGATTTCAAACTGCGGAGACGATCCTTGCCCATGTGGATGCTCGTCGCCGCCCTCTGCTGGAGCTTCATCCGTCTCTCAATCAGTGGGGCCTTGAGGGCAAATGGGTGGACCACCTTCAGATAATGAGGAGGAATCATGGTTGAACAACCCGAGAACGATGCAAGCCGCATGACGCGTCGCGCTTTGCTGATTGTCGGAGGTGTCGCCGTCGCTGCGTTTGTACTTAAGCTTCGCAACCGGAGTGAGACAGTCGAGGCCAAAGGAAGCGTTCCCAAAGAAGTCAGGATCGTGCAGTTCTCTGACACCGGAAAGCGCGAAGACCTCGCCACTCTGCCGCCCCTGGTCAAAACCGAAGCGGAGTGGCAGCAGCTGCTATCCCCCGCCTCATTTGAAGTCACGCGTCATGCCGCCACCGAACGCCCCTTTTCCGGTGAGTATTGGAACAATCACGACAAAGGCCTCTACCGCTGCGTCTGCTGCGGCACGGCGCTCTTCAGCTCCGAGACCAAATTCGAGTCGGGCACAGGCTGGCCGAGCTTCTGGGAGCCGATTGCGAAGGAAAACGTGCACGAGACCAGCGATGATTCGCTCGGTATGACGCGCACTGCAGTGTCGTGCCGTCTGTGCGACGCCCATCTCGGCCATGTCTTCGATGACGGCCCGAGGCCAACCGGTCTTCGCTATTGCATGAACTCGCTGTCGCTCCGCTTCGTGAAATTTGCCTGACCTCGAACCGCGCGCGCCTTCTAAAGTGGACCCTCCGCTCCCGGATACAGAGGGGTAACTCTCTCTGTCTCCACCCTTCGATGGATGCCCCCTTCCACTCCTTTCTTTAGAGTTCTCGGTACGTCTCGTGCTTCCCCACGGCCGCGGCGTTTGCCTTTTGCGTCCCGTCGTCGATCTCATCCGAACGAGTAGCTATGGCACAGCCGCTGCAGGGAAATCCTCATGTTCTCGAAGCCGATGCAGTGGTTATCGGTGCCGGTCTCTCTGGAATCGCGGCGGCCATCCACTTGGCGCGCAGCGGATTCCGCGTCATCTGTATTGAACAGCGCAGAGAGATTGCCAATACCGTGGGCGAGTCTCTGGATTGGTCGGCACCCGATCTCTTCGCTGGTCTGGGCTTACCAATGGACGAATTGATCTCGACCGGAGCCGCTACCTGGAAGAGGCACATCACGGTGGTTCGGACTGACTCCGGGAAAAAGGAATTTCTGCCTGGGCCGTGGCTCGCCGAATCCCCTTGGAACGTAGAAATCCGCACGTTGCACCTGGATCGGGGGCGGACCGACGCCCGTCTGCGTGACGTTGAACCCCGCACAGCCGTTGAATAATTGCGTCGCCATTTCAGATCAATACCTGGTTGAGGCCGGTCTCCTCTTTCCGGTTTTGCACGAGCACGGACTTGGAGCGACCTTCGGTCCACGCTGGGAAGGCGTGCCTGCGAAGAATCTTTTCCCAGTCAGCAACGATGGCTTTCGCCGGCCGGGTTTTGCTGTGACCCTCGGCCCGGGAATCGAGTACACGCATGGCGCCAACTTGCTGGAAGCCGGTGTCTACAAGGCCGTGCATCGCGACCGCACGTCCAGCTATCCCGATTCGGTGTAGGGCGGGCACGGGGATGCCGCCTTTGCACAGTATGTCTGGCTCGCTAGCTGGACCCACCGGTTCTAATGCCCGGAACTTCGTCGAGCCAATTAGCTCGGTGCCCAGGTCTCGATTCCGAGACCTGGGTTTTATTTGGTGACTTTGAAACAGAAAACTGAGACCAAATGAAGCGCTTCCTTCTCATCCTCACGGCGTTCGCTCTTTTCTGCGTCCCGCACGCACATGCCAAGCACGCGCCCAATCTTGAGCTGACCGATCAGCGGGGAAGACCCAGAAGATCTCCGACCTGCGCGGATCGATAGCAGTCGTGAATTTTTGGGCCACCTGGTGCGGGCCTTGTCAGGAAGAACTTCCTATGCTGGCGCGCCTCAGCAAGGAATACGGCGAAAGAAAAGTTCGCTTTGTAGCTGTCTCGGCAGATGAGTGGAAAAACCGAGCTGCAGTCGGGATGTTTGTTGCGGCCCACCAGCTTGGGATGGAGATTTGGCTGGGCCCCGATCTCGATATGCTCGAGCGCGCCGATCTCGGCAATGTGCTGCCGGCGACCTTCGTCCTCGACGAACATGGCGAGGTAGAGACTGTTACGAAACTCCTCGGTTGGTCCGATGCTCGAATTGCTGGCGACTTCCGAGTAGCGGCAACCTCGGGAATGTGGCCGGTGGCTGCAAGAGTCACGCTGCCAGAATCCCGTCTAGCTATCCACACCGTTTGCAGATGAACGGGTAGATTGAGGCCAGCAGATGACCACGGCTTGCAGGTTGCCAAGCGAGTGAATCACGGCTGGAAGTATTAGGCTGCCGGTCACTACGTAAAGCGTCGTCAATAGCAAGCCAGAGACCGCCGTGGATGTGACACCACGCCATCCTTGATACATGTGCATTAGGCCAAATACAGTCGACACGAACAACACCAGGGCGACTTTGTTGAAGTGTGGCAGGAAAGAGCTGATGTAGAAAACCAGGAATCCGCGATAGAGCAATTCCTCGGCAATTCCCGATCCGGCGCAGAGAGTTGCGAACCAGCGCAGCTCGCTATTCGTATCCGGCGAAAGCAGTAGGCCGGCACGTCCGCGCATCTGCTCGCGGAATTTTTCCGCTTTGGGTCGTAGCCGAATTGCTGTGTAAGCAAAGTAGCTGATGATGACTCCACCCAAGACGAGGCTAAGCGGCCATGAGCGAGGGAAGCATAGGCCCAAATTTGCCATGGGAATCGCACCGAACATGCACAGCGCGAGAACTGCAGCAACCGTCAAAAACTGCATGAAAATTGCACGGCGATACAGGTGAATCTTGCTACCAGCGGTGCCGTCCGCGCGAACCTGGCGCATCTTCCGCACCGCTAACCAAGGAGCGACCACAACCGCATAGATCGCGATTAGGTGCTCGAATATCGTTGTCGCCGTCATAGCAGTAGACCCTCTCCTGTGCGCAAGGACGCTTACGACGAAGAGCAGAAACAACGCCCCCATCAGTCGTCCTCGCGAAACTCAATTCACTTCGAGTCAGCCTTGTGCACCGGCTTTCGAGCGGAACCGCACCCTTATTTTTCCGGGCTCCCTCTCCAACTCGCCGTCTTTGACCAAACGGGCCAAAATCGTAAAGATGGAAGCTTTTGGATTTTTCCCAGAGAATTTCACTCCCATTGAGTATGCGGACTTCAATACATCACCAGCGCCTATGTAGCCATTTGCAGCTTTGACGATAATGCGAATTGCGTCCGTCAATGTGCGTTCCCCTTCCTCTGAGACATTCGTCAATGTCTTGAGCGTGGAGATCGTCTGCTGAAGCTGCGCGCGACGTTGTGCAATCACATCGGCTTCTGCATTCAGTTTTAAAAGTTCCTTCTCCGCCACGGAGAGGGCTTTCCTATAATCACCGGTTCCCATCAGATCTAATCCTCACCAAAGAACGATAGCTCTGTCTGGGCAGAATGTCAACAGTTTTTAACAACAATATTGTTATGTTATACTGTTATATATGATCATCGAAAATATCCGGCAGTCGTGCTCGATGACCACTGTCAGACGGGTGTCGAGCACCGCCACCGTCCAGCTTTTTAGCGAGAACCGCAATATTGACTGTTGCTTGGCGCAACGGCTACCCCGACTAATGAAGGAAGAATGTCGTGGTTTTTGGAGCCAATGGGTTTTCAAACAGCTATAGATGAGAAGATTGCCGTGGCAAGTGGAGGTATTTCCTGTTATGGGCTACATCCAGGGCGAGGGACGAAATCAGGGAACACTGTTTCCCGTGGTGTTGGACGACCTTGTGCCAGCCGAGCATATATCCCGTGTGATTGATGCGTTCGTCGAGAGACTTGTGATGTCGGACCTCGGCTTCGAGCGTGCTCAGGCCGCTGATACGGGAAGACCAGGTTACGATCCGCGCGATATGTTGAAGCTGTATCTGTACGGTTACTTGAATCAGATCCGCTCTTCGCGGCGATTGGAAGCGGAGTGCCGCCGGAATGTCGAGCTGATGTGGCTTATCGGACGCTTGTACCCGGACCACAAGAGCATCGCCGAGTTTCGTCGGATGCACCGCGATGCAGTTACCGCAGCGGGCGTCGAACTTGTTCGCTTTGCACGCGACTGCGGACTGATCCGAGGTGAATGGATCGCCATCGATGGCTCAAAGTTTCGCGCTGTGGCGAGCATCGATTCCACTCGCGACCGACTCGCTCTGCAGCGCTATCTTGACAGCATCGAGAAAGCTGACGAAGAACACCAGGTGAGCATCGATCCCTATGCTGTGCAGGCTGCGCTCGCGAAGCTGAAGCAGCATCCCGAACCAGAGGCCGGTTTCATGTTGATGCGCCAGACCTCTCTACCGGCATACAACGTCCAGACTGCCGTCGACGCGGAACATGCATTGATTGTGGCGCACGCTGTGGTAACCGATGCATCTGATATCCGTTGCTTGAAACCGATGGCTGAGGCGGCGAAGAGAGCACTTCAAATAGAAAGTTTTCACATAGTTGCCGACGCCGGTTACTCCAACGGAGAGCAAGTTGCTTACTGCGAAGCGGCGGGCATGACGCCATACGTTCCCGTCATGCGCACAGTGAACAACCAGGGCGATGGCACTCTTTTCGGCCGTTTAGACTTCCGTTATGAGCCGGATAGCGATAGTTATATCTGCCCTGGCAATAAGAGATTAATGCGCAAGCACACGAATCATAAAGACCGCTACACCATGTATAAGGCTTCAACCGGCGATTGTGGAGCCTGCTCAGTGAAGTCACGTTGCACGCAGGCTCCAAGACGTGGCTTGGCCCGCCATCTATACGAAGATGCGCTAAATCGGATGGAGGAGCGTCTGACGCCAGAGACGATGAGACTGCGCCGATGCACGGTCGAGCATCCCTACGCGACGATCAAGTACCGCATCTTCGGACATCCACGTCTGCTGATGCGTGGGCTGTCCGGTGCACGGGCCGAAATCGGACTCGCGACGATGGCATATAACCTGAAGCGCATCACGAATGTACTCGGCACGGTCAAACTGACGGAAGCGTTTCGTCGCGGGTGATCGAACGCAACCTCGAAACATGCAACCTGGAATCCTGAGTGCGTCAACGAAACCAATCGCGTGCCTGCTTTACGATCTCCTGATCCGAGTTTCGTAACGACCTCG
>CAZPEZ010000018.1:0-56866 GCA_964585715.1 uncultured Occallatibacter sp. | reverse complement strand
TGACGAGCGGCAACGGACTGTGGCCGATCCGGCTGTGCCGGAGGTTGAGCTTGCGATTCCGCAGATCACGCCGGAGAGCGGGTTTTATCAGCCGATTGAAGCAGTCGCGATGGATCTTGCGGTTCGCACCGAACGACCGATGAACGAGATTGTTCCGGAACTGCGCGCTCTGTTGAAGCAGGCGAGTCCCGAGTTGCAGAACGTGACCATCACCACGATGGACCGGATCGTTGAAGATTCGTATGGAAGCCAGCGACTGGCGGCGCACCTGCTGGAGATATTCGGCGGCTGCGCACTGGTGCTGTGCATGGCAGGACTCTACGGACTGCTGGCCTATGTGGTCTCGCAGCGAACACGGGAATTGGGCGTGCGCATCGCGCTTGGAGCAAGCCGCGGCAACCTGTTGTGGATGGTGATTCGGCAGGCGGGCGTGATGCTGGCTGCCGGGGTAGCGGTAGGCATGGGGCTTGCGTTCGCTTCTGGGAAACTGGTCAGCCGGTTCCTCTACGGGGTAAGTCCGCGCGATGGATGGACGATGATCGCGGCACCTGCATTGTTGCTTGCGGTTGGCCTGATGGCGGCGTATCTGCCGGCGCGGCGCGCGGCCGGCGTAGATCCGATGGAAGCACTAAGGGCAGAGTAAACACGCTCGCGGAAAAAGCAGTGGCGCGGAGTGAACTCCGCGCCTAACTGTCTGATGCCTGCTCTTCGCTACTGCGTAACGGGCTGCTCCGTTGGCGCCTTCGGTGCTCTCAAGTGCGGTGCATTGGGAGCTGCCGAAACGGTGGGCGGATTCGGCGGAGCGGGCGGAAAGCCCGCGCCCTTCTTGATGCGCAGGTCGCCTACGTCGGCGTTGACGGTGATCTTGCTTTGGCCCGAGCCAATGCGGCCGCTGATGCTCTTGCTCTCGTCGCCGCTGATCGCGAGGGCGTAGTCGGAGACGATATCGCCGTTGTGGGTGCGGCCATCGACTGTCGCCGAAACGTCAGGTGGCAGGGTCAATTCGACGTCGCCTTTGCCGCTCTTGGCTTCGATGTTGTAGGAACCTGCCGGTTCGATCGTGATCTGACCACGGCTGTTATCCACGTAGGCATCGCCGTAGATCTGGCTGAGATCGACATCCTTCTCGCGTGTGGTGACGCGCACTTCACCCTTGGCTTCGGTCACGCGCAGGTCGTCGGAGTTGAGGGTCATGTCGCCAGGTAAAGCTGCAAGCTGCAACTCGGTCACCGAAGTGTGCAGATGGATAGGTCCGGCGATGTTTTCCATGTGGACGTCACCGAAGATCTCGCCGTTCAGTGCGACCTTTCCCTTGATCTCGGAGAAGGTGACATCGTTGCAGTTGCCGTCGGCAGTCATATCGCCATTGACCTCGTGCGCGGAAAAGTCGCCGCGGTCGTTGGCAAAGTGAACCTGCACCGAGCCCTGAATGGTGCTGAGGTGGACGTCGCCGTGGCTCGATGTGATGGTGATCCCTGCCCCGAGCCCCGCTGCCGTTACGTCTCCGTGACCGGATGTGACGGAGACGCGTGCGGATTTAGGCACAGTGACGGCGATGTTCAAGCGACCGCTGGTGTTGCTCTCCGATTTGACCAGTACGGTGCTGCCGCTGACTGTGACGTGGGCCTGCTCGGCGTCGAAGATCTTTTTGGCTCCTTCGTCGGATTCGGCGAAAGCGATCTGATGCGCCTGCACCTGCACGTTGTTGCCGTCGTCTGTGGTAATGCTGACGTCGCCGCGCGGGTTCTCGATCTGCACGACGGCGTTGGCCGGGACCTGCGTGTTCAGGACTTGCTGATCTGCATCATGCTCGGGCTGCCCGAAGAAGTTGAAGAAGTTATCGTCTTTGTTGTCGCCCCACTGAGCACGCATCGGACCCCAGAAGTTGTTCCAGCCGGAAGCTCCGAGCCCGATGAAGGCGAGCAGGATGAGGATGCCGACAAACCCGCCGCCGCGATGGACGGGAGTTTTGCGGCGCATGTCGAGGGCCCATTCGCCGAGGAGCGCGAGACCAGCTGCGATCAGGAGCAAGGGCCACCAGCGGCCGTACCAGGACCAGAACGTTCCAGCAGAGATGTTGCCGCTATAGATGAGCAGACCGATGATGCCAATGGCGACGAGAATGATGGGGCCGACGATCGACGGGGCGTGCGGAACGTAGCCGCCGTAGCTGGACTTCCATGCATGCCGTTGCGCTTTCCACGCTTCGCGCTGCGCATGCCAGGCGGCTCGCTGCTGTTCGCGATAGACACGCCATTGCGTGCGCGGGTCGTAAGGAGGGGTGCCGGGCGGCGTGCCGCCGAAGGGGGGCTGGCTGCTCATGACTGGCCTCCCTGGGAACCTGAGCCGAAGTTCTGCGGCGGAGCGGGAACGATCGAGGTTCCCGTCTGTGCCGGTGGCTGGGCGGCGGCCGGGGGAACGCCAACGCCGTAGGCATAGGGGCTACCCGGATACATCGGCTCATCGCCCGCGGCGGCGAGGGCGGCTCTCTGCGCCAGTTTGAGCACGCCAATGAGAATCAGCAACAGAGGCACGAAGATGTTCCAGCTGACCAGGTCGGCCTGATGCAGCAAGGCAACAACGCCAAGCAGGAGCAGAATCGAGGGGCCGGTGAGCCGGCGAATCAGGATGTAGCGGTTCATTGTGTTCCCCCTTTCGAATCCGGGCCACCAGGGAAAGGTCCACGGGGTGCGGAGTCACCGACACGGCGGATGATCAGCCACGCGCCGATCGCGATAAAGATCAGCGGCCACAGGAAGTGCACGAACCGTTCGGCGAGATAGCCCATCTGGTGGAGCAGAAGAATCAGCCCGAATCCGATGAGGATCAGTGCGCCGATCGGCTCCTTGCGACGCCAGCCCATCGGCGGCACGGGTGGCACTGGAGGAACGGGCGGAACCGGCGGGATTCCTGGATCAGCGAATCCCGAGACCGGCGCGTAGCCGGTAGCCTGATAGCTGCCACCTGCGGGAGGCGCGTAGGGTGTCTGGTAAGCACCGGGGGCGGCACCGGCCGGGGGCACACCGGGAGTGGCAGTGCCTGCGGGGGGCGGCGCATACGGCGGACGTCCGCTGAGGTTCAGCCAGTTGCCTACTTCGTTCAGGCCTAGCGGATCGGGCAACGGCTGCCCATCGCGCCGCGCAACTGCAGTGTGATAGGCCTCGAATGCTTGATAGATCACCCAGGCTCCAATGAAGATGCCGAAGATCCCGTAGTGATCGGTGATGCTGATCAGCACCGCAAAGATCACGACATGAATCAAGGCTTTGAAGAACTGGCCGTTGTACATGGCGCCGACGCCTGGGATGATGCCCAGGACCGCTGCGGCGACCGGATTCGGGGCACCGGCGGGAGGCGGGACAAACGGCTGCTGGAAACTCTGCCAGCTGACGGAGCAGGGTTGGCACAGGACCTGCCCGCCGGGGGCGTTGCGAACGCATGTTGCGCAGAGCGCCTTGCCGCAGTTCTGGCAATACGCGGTTGCGGTGACACCAGTGTGATTTACGCAGTCCATACTGTGCTCCCTTCTCTTACTACTGCTGCGGAGCCGCCGGAGTGCGCGGTTTCAAGCTCCCTGCAAGGAATCTGTGACGCAGGGGTAAGGGCTGGGTCGTTCACCAGGAAAGCTGTCTCCAGATAGTCGGAATTGGTGTCGGCCGGTACACCCGATTGCTGCGGGGGATCGACACGGGAGCCGCCGTCTTTGTGGGGCGGGTTCTGCCGCGACTCTCCGGGTGTAACTGGCTGGGTGTTTTGCCGCTGCTGGTTCTCACCGCCCTCGCCCTGGCCCTGGTTTGACCGGCGCAGTTCGCGCACGCGCGCCTGGACTTCATAGACCAGCCGGAGGTGATCGTAGTAGCGAATAATCGGCGTCGATGCCAGGGTCAGACGGCGTTCCATGAAGGAACGAATCGCAGTGGGGCGGAGATTGGAGAGGCGCAGATCGGAGAGGCGAACGCCGGTGAGATTGAGGGTCAGGGCGATGGAGAAGAAGGCCATGGCCGCAGTCATCATCAGGCGGGGCTCGGCGAAGCGGCGAACGTGAGCCATGAAACCAGGGCGCTGCCACGGCTGCGGCATGGGAAGAACGTCGGAGCCGGTGACTAGACCGTAGCCGGCAACCTGTCCGGGGCCGGTTGTGGCCAGAATCTTGTCGACGAGGTCCTCGGGAACTTCCGGCTCGGCAGCGAGGAACTCGAGCCATTCGCGACCCCGCCGGGATTCTTCAAAGAGGGCCGTGCAGGCAGGGCAGATCGCCATGTGCGAGCTAAAGGTCGCCTCATCCTCCGGCCGAAGCAGCCCATCCAGCGCGTCGGTCAGGAGAGTCTCCCAGTGGCCGCAGGCCGGTGAGTTCGGAATGTGTGTGCTGCTCGCCATGGTTACATCACCTCCCGTTTATTACGTTCCAGCAGGCGGGCCAGTTCCGCGCGGCCCCTGCTGATGCGGGACTTTACGGTACCTTCGGGTATGTTCAGGACCTGGGCGATTTCCTTGTAGTCCAGGTCCTGCAAATCTCTTAGAATGACGGCTTCGCGGAGCTCGACGCTGACACGGGCCAGGGCATTTTGCACGATTTTGGAGAGTTCTTTCTGAGCCGCGAATTCATGCGGCGAAGGGCCCGTTGACATGAGCCGGTCCACTGGCCGCAGTTCGTCGCTTCCGTCCCAGCCCTCGTCCAGAGAACCGGTGGCGCGTTGATTGCGGGTGCGGCGAAAGTTGTCCACCAGCAGGTTGCGGGTCATAGTCGTGATCCACACCTGGAGACTGCCGCGGGTCAGATCGAAGCTGGAAAGATTGGAATAGATCTTTAAGAAAACGTCCTGGGTGAGATCTTCTGCGTCGGTGCCATTTCCTGTAAAGCGGTAGCAGAGGCCGTAGACACGGCGATGGTGCGTGCGGACCAGCTCGGCCCATGCGCCGGAATCCCCGTCCATGCAGTGGCGGACAACTTGGGACCAGTCGATCTCCAGCGGTCGTACCTCCTCGCGCCCCGCGCGAGCCCGCTGCGGCCCGGCAACGGCGGCGGCAGGGTTGGCCTGGGGCTTCCCGCTGCGCCCGCGGGCG
Source organism: uncultured Occallatibacter sp. (assembly GCA_964585715.1). Classification (GTDB taxonomy): domain Bacteria; phylum Acidobacteriota; class Terriglobia; order Terriglobales; family Acidobacteriaceae; genus Telmatobacter. Next base: position 51,802 of record CAZPEZ010000018.1, on the reverse strand, counting down.
CCCTCGTCAGTGGGCTGGAAACTGCGCCTAGCCGACCTGGGCGGGGCGGCCAGCCCGATCATGCTCCAGCTTAATGTACCCGCACATGCCATGACGGGCTATACGCATGATTTTGTTGTGTGGTTCCATAACGAAGGGAGGTAGGCTCCGGGGAAGGGAAAGTGCTGCGAATAGGGTGCAGGGCGGTAACATTTCGCGGCAAGATTCATCTCACAGACGGGTGTGCAGGTCGGGCGCGCCAGAGGTCGATAGGATGGGATTGTCGAGATGGTTGCCAGTCGGGGCATTTGCGGTGTTTGTGATCGCGGGGGTGTTCATGGTCACGCGTAATGTGAAGGCGGCAGGAGGAGCGATTCCTCCGGCGACGGCCGACGATGGTCTGGCGCCGAAAGCCGGGCGGCAATCCGCGGTGTTTGCCGGTGGGTGCTTCTGGGGGACGCAATCGGTCTTCGAGCGCGTGAAAGGCGTGATCGATACGACGGTTGGCTACGCGGGCGGATCGGAGCAGACGGCGACCTACGATCAGGTGACGACCGAGACCACAGGGCACGCCGAATCGATTCGCGTGGTCTACGATCCGTCGAAGATCACCTATGGGCAACTGCTGCGCATCTTCTTTTCGGTGGCGCACGACCCGACGCAGTTGAACCGGCAGGGTCCGGATGTCGGCACATCGTATCGGTCGGCGATCTTCTACGAGAATGCCGAGCAGAAGAAGATCGCGCAGGCGTACATCGCGCAGCTGGACGGGGCGCACGTATTTCCGGGCAAGATCGTGACCGAGGTGACGCAGCTCAAGGGCTTCTATGACGGGGAGGAGTATCACCAGCACTACGCGGACCGGAACCCCGGCAATCCCTACATCCTGGTGTGCGACCGGCCGAAGGTTGAAGCCCTGAAGAAGCAGTTCCCGGAGTTGTTCCAGGAGTACAAGAACAACTGAGGGAATTCGCCGCGCATGGCGGATAATCCCTTTGAGGCGGATTGCGCCGCAAGCCAGGTTGACAAGCCTGATTCCACCGAAGCGAGTCTTGTTCGCAACCATCGGATCGCTCGGCGATCTGCATCCCTGCATTGCCCTTGCGCTGGAGCTCAGGCGTCGCGGACACGCCGTCACGATTGCGACAACCGAGTATTACAGGCACAAAGTGGAGAGCGCCGGCATCGGATTTGCTCCGCTGCGCCCCGCATGGGATCCGACCGACCATGAGATGATCCGGCAGTGCGAGGACCTGAAGCGCGGGCCGGAGGTCCTCTTCCGCAAGGTCATCCTTCCTCATCTCCGAGAGACGTATGAGGATCTGCTCGAGGCAGTCGCCTGCGCGGACCTGATGGTGGCCGGCGAGCTGAACTACGCCGCTCCGCTGGTCGCAGAGAAGCTTCGCCTTCGGTGGGTCTCAGCGATTCTTTCGCCCGCCTCTTTCTTCTCCGCGCGTGATCCCTCGGTCATGGTCAATGTTCCCTGGCTCATGCACGTCCGCAAGGCCGGCCCGCGCGTCTATCGCGCGGTCTTCAATCTCGGCCGCCTCGGAACCCGCCATTGGTGGGACCCGGTGCGTCAGCTGCGGAGCGAAAAGGGACTCAGCCCACACTGCGATCCGTTATTTCGCGATAAATTCTCGCCTGATTTGGTTCTCGCACTTTTTTCCCCGCTCCTTGGCCGGCGACAACCTGACTGGCCTCCTCAAACGCTGCAAGCCGGTTTCGTTTTCTTCGATCAGCATGGATTGGGCACCAGCGCCGATCGAAAGCTCGCGGACTTTCTTGCTGCCCCGGGTCCGCCCATCGTCTTTACGCAGGGCTCCACGGCGGTGCACGCCCCCGGAAATTTCTACGAAGTCAGCGCGGAAGCAGCGCGTCGGCTCGGCAAGCGGGCGTTGCTCCTCGGCACAGCGGTCGCGCCGGGCGCTCCATCGCAACAAATCTGCGCGTTGCCTTACGCGTCCTACGCACAGGTCTTTTCGAGCGCCGCTGTCGTTGTGCATCAAGGCGGCTCCGGCACAACCGGCCAGGCCATGCGCTCAGCCCGGCCGCAGTTGATCGTTCCCTTCGGATGGGACCAACCGGACAACGCCGTCCGGGTCGAACGGGTCGGTGCAGGGATTCACCTAGCTCGCAGTGCGTATTCGGTTGGCACGGCCACGGCTGCGCTCGCGCGTCTTCTGGCGGAGAAGCAATTCTCAGTCCGCGCAGCGCAGATCGGCAAGGACATCGAGGCTGAAGACGGTCTCGCCAAGGCCTGCAACGCGATCGGAGCGCTTCTCGCGAACTAAGGCGCACATCTGCACCCTTATCGCGAGAAGTGCTCAATACCGCTCGAGGAACTCCGGATCGACCGGATTCTCGAAGAGCGAGGCATCGCGGGTCACGATGGTCAGGCCTGACGGCGTGACGAAATAACGGCGCTTATCCTCGACAGGGTCGTAGCCGATGACCGTGCCTTCTGGGATGTGTACGTCGCGATCGATGATGGCGCGGCGGATGCGGCAGTGCCGGCCGATGTTGACATGCGAAAAGATGATGCTGGCGTCGACGTCGGAGTAGGAGTTGACGCGCACGTCCTGAGAAAGTACGGAGTTCGAGACCGAAGCGCCGGAGATGATGACGCCGGCGGTGATGACCGAGTTGACGGCCATGCCGGTACGACCCGGCTCGCCAAAGACGAACTTTGCGGGCGGATACTGGCGTACGCGCGTGCGGATCGGCCAGCTCTTGTCGTAGAGGTTGAACACGGGCGACACCGAGCACAGGTCCATGTTGGCGTCGTAGTAAGCATCGAGCGTCCCAACATCGCGCCAGTAGAGGGCCTGCTGCTTGTTTTCGTCCACGAAGGAGTAGGCCATCATCTTCTTTTTGCCCAGCAGATTGGGCAGAATGTTGTGTCCGAAGTCGTGCTTGGAGGTGGGGTCCTCAGCGTCGGCGATCAACGCCTTCAGCAGACACTCGGTGTTGAAGATGTAAATGCCCATCGAGGCGTCCACGGCGTTGGGGTTGAAGGGCGAGCGAACCGTGGTGGTCGGGGGCTTTTCCTGGAAACCGACAATTTCGTTATTGGATGCCACCTCGACAATGCCGAAATGTCTGGTTTCGTCAGGCGAAATCGGGAGGGTCGCGAGCGTGATGTCCGCTTTCTGCTCGCGGTGGTACTCGAGCATGCGGTTGTAGTTCATCTTGTAGATGTGGTCGCCGGAAAGAATGATGACGTGGGCGGGCTGTTCGCTGCCGATGGAATAGATGTTCTGGTAGACGGCGTCGGCCGTCCCCATGTACCAGTTCGCGCCGGTCCGCTGCATGGGCGGAAGCAACTCGAAGAATTCGCCCAATTCCTGGCCGACGATGCCCGTCCAGCCCTCGCGAACGTGCCGGTTGAGCGAGAGGGCCTTGTACATCGTGAGGACGTAGACCCGGCGCAAGCCGGAGTTGATGCAGTTGGAGAGGGTGATGTCAATGATGCGATAGTGGCCGCCGAAAGGAACGGCCGGTTTGGCACGGTCACGGGTCAGGGGAAAGAGCCGTTCTCCAGCGCCTCCTGCAAGCAAAACGCCCAGCGTTTCTTTCATATCCGTTTGCCCCTGCTCTCTGCGGCTTCCTTATGGTCGCGGCAAGTCGTGTAAGCTCTGTCATTTTGATCGCGAAGCCCTGCTTTAGGCAAGAGGCGAGGCTTCGCCGAACGGGCGAGGATACCATACGCCATGCGAGACACGGCAGCCGTTGCTTCGCAAACGACGCATCGGATGCTGACTGCAAAGGAGAAAACACCCAGTGGGTGGGCGAGGCCCTACGATTGGCAGATGGCTGAAGTCTCTGCTACGTTTACCGCTTCTTTTTGAACTTGTATTCAGCTCCGACGGAGATCGCGAAGTTGACGTCCGTCTGGGTGACGTGGCTGCCGTAGTTGATGCCGTAGCGGGTCAAGACTGCGTCGGGGGTGACGCGGAGGACCCAGTGCTCCGAACGGTTCAGGTCGAAGTGACCGCCCAAAATAGCGCCGAATGCGAGCTGGTTGTTATAGAAGTCGACGACCGAAGGCGATTGGCCGCGCAGATCTGTATCGAAGTTGCCGTAGGCTCCGCCGAACAGGGCGTGGGCGATAAGGGCGCCGTGCTTGTTGTGGGGCCCGAGCCACTCCGGGCCGGCAACGAAAAGATATTGGCTCACGAAAGGCCCTTGAATCGCGTAGGCGTTGGGGGCGGCCCCGCTGGTTCCCAGGTAGGCCCTTCCCGCTCCCTCAATGCCCAAACGACGCGTCAGCCAGTACGACGCGGAGAGATCGAGACCGCCGAGGTTCGATCCTTGCAGGAGGGTCGGTCCCGCCTTCATGTGGTCGTAGGCCAAGCCGAGCGAGACATCGTAGCGATTGTCGTAGCGGACTTTGGCCAGCGGGTCGATGGAGACGTAGACCGGAGATTCGGGGGGGCCGCTCTGGGGACTCAGAGCGGAAGATGAACTCTGAGCGGAAGATGAACTCTGAGCGGAAGATGAACTCTGAGCGGAAGAGCTGACGGCGGGTGCGAAAGCGAGGGCTGCTATGGCAGCAGCGACGAAAAGGCGTACTGGAAGGCGCATCACCACCCAGCTTACAAGACCACACTTGGAAGGGACAACGCGGGCGCCTGGGCACAGTTCAGCTTGAAGGATCATTCGGTTAGGTCACGGCTCGTTCGATGGAATCGGAAGGAAGTCCTTGCTTGTAGACGGTTGGGACCGCAGACCGTTGGCAACGAGTTGGCGTACGCCCGCCGGTTCGGTCGGGGTTCAGGGCGCGCAGTGGTCGGCCCACTCGGCGTATCCGAGGTAACGGACGGTTTTGAGCGTCTCGATCGCGTTGGTTGCCGCCGACACAACTGGCGAAGGCGGCTCGAGGGATGGGGCAGCGTGCATGCGCCATTCGATGGGGAGCTGGTTGAAGATCATGGCGGCGCGGGCCAAATGATAAGAGCTGGAGACGACCTCGGCTGATTTCCAGCCATGGGCCTCCATGATGCGCGTCGCGAAGCAGGCATTTTCGATGGTGTCCTGTGCCTTTGGTTCAATGAAGATTGCGGACGCAGGGATGCCCTCGGATTCGGCCACCCGGGCCATCACTTGCGCCTCGACGAAACGGTTGGCGGCTGCTCCGCCCGTGAGGATCAGGCGGGGAGCGATGCCACGCATGTATTCATGGACCCCCTCCGTGACCCGGGCCAACTGGCGCGGGGTCGGGTTTCCGTCGGTGTCGGCCTTGTAGCCGAGAACGATGATGGCGTCGAAGTGCGTGAGCTGGGTATTGGCCTGCGGGGTAAAGGCACGTTCGAGCATGGCCCAGCCCAACAGCACGCCGCCGAGGACGATCGCGGTCAGGATGGCATACGTCTGCCAGCGGCGGCGCGGTTTGCGCGGCAAAGGGGTATGACGCCGCCGTCTTGGTGCGGGTTTCTGCCGCGTGAGGGGCCGGGGAGCAGGCAAACCGGGCAAACGACTTCTCCTGACTCCACTGTAGCGCGTGGAGACTGGCCGCCGACCTCAGGAGAGCTTGGCCGATTCACCCCATGCCGACAACGCAATCTCACTGAGCGGCTTGCGGGTGCGTGGCGCGGTTTCCTGGCTGAGCATCATCTCATGCGTAAGCGCAGAAGGCTCACCCTGATAGCCGAGTGCGACGACCGACCCAAGGTCGTACTCCTCTGGAATGCCGAGCGCTTTACGCGCCTTCTCCTTGTCGTAGCCAGCCATCTGATGGGTTGAGAGACCGAGCTCCGCTGCCTGTAGAGTGAGGAAGCCCGTGGCCGCGCCCAAATCGAAGACGTTGAAGCCATTGGGAGCGTTGTTGTGCGAGAAGTTCTTCCCGGCGATGCCAAGGATCAATACAGGAGCCCTTGCTGCCCAAAGCTGATTGAAAGCCATCAGCGAGGAAAGGATCTCTTTGTGGGACTCGGAGCCGGTGAGCCCGACGATGAAGCGCCAGGGCTGCTCGTTGTAGGAGGATGGCGCCCAGCGCGCTGCTTCGAAGATCTTGCGCAGGTCGGCTGCACTCACTGCGCGACTGGAGAAGGAACGCGGACTCCAACGGGAGCGCATAACAGGCAGTACCTCTTCGTCGGCCTTCGCAAGCTTGAGCTCGTGGACCTCAGGGGCAGACAACATCATTTGTCGATATCTCCTCAAAAGAATCAGTCAACAGTTTGATGGCATGGAAGTCGGCAAAGATTCGTTGAGAGCCTGTTTCAGGCTGATCAATTCGCTCCTCTTGTAACTCTCTGTTCACAGAGTTGTGGGATTCTGCAACCTAGTCTCATTGCTGCTGATCCAGATAGCCGCCCGCCCTGGGGCGCGACTGGTTGTCTGTTGAATCGCATCATCGCCGCCGGACGGTGCGGAACGGGACCGATTCAACCAGCGGAAGAAGCACCGTAACCAGCCTGACATTTTTCGATTTGCACTTTGAGGAGAGCCAAAAGATGTTGAAGAAATTCTATTCATCCCCCTGCCTAGCGACCTGCCTCTTCGCGCTGATGCTGAGAGGCACTTTGTCGCAGGCTCAGACGTACACCGAGGGCTCGATTGCCGGTACCGTGTTCGACGCGAGCGGTGCGGTGGTCGCCAATGCTGACATTCTGATCCACAACGATGGCACGAATGCCGAGACGCATTTGACCTCGGATGGAAGCGGCTTCTTCAAGGCGCCTTTGCTGCCTGCGGCTTCCTATACGGTAACCGTAAATGCGCAGGGCTTCGCGGCATTCAAAGAGGTCGGCGTGATTGTTGAGGTGAGCCGGACAACAGAGATCGATGCGCACCTGGCCGCAGCGAGCGCCGCGGCGACCACTGTCGAGGTGACGGCCGAAGCGCCGATTCTGGATTTTGAGTCGCCGGACATCAGCGCGGTGCTGAGCACGCATAACATCGAGGATCTGCCGCTGAACGGTGAGCGCTGGTCGACCCTGACGCTGCTGACGCCGGCTGCGACGGCCGACACCAGCGGTTTCGGTCTGATCGCCTTTCGCGCCATTAGCACGCTGCTTAATAACGTCGAGATCGACGGAGCTGACGACAACCAGGCGTACTACTCCGAAGAGCGCGGCAGAACACGCGAAGGCTACTCCACCTCGAAGTTCATGATCCAGGAGTTCCAGGTCAACACCGGCGTTTACTCGGCGGAGTTCGGGCGCGCCGCGGGCGGTGTCATCAACGCGATCTCGAAAAGCGGCACGAACGACATTCACGGTGTTGCTTTCTTCTCCGATCGCGACAATGACTGGGGCGCCTACAATCCGTTCACGACCAATACCTACAACACGGGGACTGCATCGGCACCAGCTTTCACGACAGTGCCCTACAAGCCGGTCGACTGGCGCAAGGAGTGGGGCTTTGACGCCGGCGGACCGATCGTCAAGGACAAGCTTTTCTGGTTCTACGGCTACAACCAGTACCATCGCAACTTCCCCGGAACGGCTAAAGCCAATACGCCGAGTTCGTTCTTCACGCTTCCCGACGCGGCGCTCCCGGCCGGAGAGACGTGCAATTACACCGATGTCATGTCGGGCGGCAAGATTGTGGCCGGAAGAGGCTACATCTCTTCTACAGGAACGGCTGCGTCGACCACCGACCAGATGGCCTGCACGCTCGCGGTGCGTTTGAACGCGGCTGGGGTTGGCGGGTATGGCAGCTATGCGGCGGGGGCATCGGCCTATTCGACGCAACTCGTGAACCTCCTCGGCGATCTGGGAAATGTCCCGCGCCAGGGTTATGAGATTCTGAACACGCCCAAGATCGATTGGCAGGTGAACGGCAAGCACCACGTCAGCGTCCTCTATCACCGCCTGCGTTGGGACTCGCCGGGTGGGGTGCAGACGCAGGCAACGAATAACTACTCGGTCGATACCTTCGGCACGGACTTCGTCAAGCTCGACTACGGTCTGGTCAAGCTGGACAGCCTGATCACCAATTCGATCACCAACGAGCTCCGCTATCAGTATGGGCGCGAGCTGAACGACGAAGGCCAGCAGCCCTTCAGCGCCTACACCCAGCAGTATCTCGAAGGTAAGAATGGCAACACCGCAGCGGGAGGCGGCTTCTCGCCCAATGTTCCCGAGGTCGCGCTGAACACTTCGGTGGGTATGTACCTTGGCTCGCCCTACTACTCCTACCGCAAGGCGTTGCCGGATGAGCGCAAGTGGCAGGTCGGCGACTCGGCGACATGGGTAAAGGAGAACCACGCCTTCAAGTTCGGAGTGGATTTGATCCACAACTACGATCTGATCAACAACACCTATGAGGGCAACGGCGTCTATACCTACTCCTACTACGGCAACTACTTCGCCGATTTGCTAAACGAGGGCAGTGCGACCGGCGTCTGCAACAGCGTGAGCACGGTGACCGCGCCGGGGAGCGCAACCACCGACTATGTGGGTACGGCTCCCTGCGGCACCATGGTGCAGGGCTTCGGCCCGTCCACGTGGGGTATCGCCACTACAGACTATGGGTTCTTCGGCGAGGATCACTGGAAGCTGACGCCGAAGCTGACCATCGATCTGGGCCTGCGCTATGACTACGAGTCGTTCCCCGATCCTTATGCGAGCCTGACGGCGGCGAACGGCACCTTCACACCGTTTCTTGCGTCAAGCAATGGACTCTGCGCTGCCTACACAGGGCCGGGCACATGCCCGACACTCGCCGCACAAGCCAACATCTCCAATCGGCCCAGCGACAACACCGACTTCGGTCCTCGCATCGGCATGGCGCTCGATCCTTTTGGCGACGGGAAGACCACCATTCGTGCCGGCATCGGTTTCTTCGTTGGGCGATCCAACAACGGCCTGATTTTGAACACCTATCTGAACACCGGTAGCCCGGCGGGTCAGTATGTCTCCGCAACGGTCAAGCCGAATACCGCGGGCGCGCCGCTGTTCCCGAACATCATCTCGACGGCGGCAGGATCGACGCCCAGCTCGTACTTCTTCTCGAAGGATTTCAAGAATCCGGAAGTCTACGAGTTCGACTTCGCGATTCAGCGGGAACTGGCGCGCAACACGGTGGCACAGGTCAGCTACATGGGCGCGTTGGGCCGCAGGCTGCCGAACGCTTTGAACATCAACTACAACCCGAATGCGAACACAGCGACAAGCGGCACGCCCAACGGTGTGGTCACCAGCGTGGTCACGATTGCCGACGCGACAGGAGCGGGTCCGCTCCCCGCTGGGAAGATCTTCTACGTTCCGACGTACACCGGGTTCCTGAATCCGAACTTTGGCCCTGTCAACGAGGCATTCTCCAACATCACATCGAACTACAACGCGGCGGTTCTGGAAATTGAGAACAAGACGTCGAAGCGCTTCCAGTACGACGCAAACTACACCTGGTCGCACGCACTGGACTTCAACCAGAACGCGAATACCAATAACCTGAGCAACGGCTGGCTCGATCCCTACAACATCGACGGCTTCGCAAAGGGCGGCAACTACGGCGACTCACAGTGGAACATTCCCAATCGGCTTGTGGTCTGGGGGCTGCTGAATTCGCCGGAGGTCGAGAAGGACGGATGGATCAAGGTGCTGGCGAATAACTGGAGCCTGGCGCCGATGTTCCAGGCACAGAACGGTCTGCCCTTCTCGGCTGGATTCCAGAGCGGTTCGGCCTCGCTTTCGGCCTACAGCTCGGGCATTAACGGTTCCGGCATGAGCACGTGGATTCCGTATATCGGGCACAACAACTATCAGCAGCGGAGAACCATGGTCGCGGATGCGCGGCTGGAGAAGCAGCTGGTCTTCAACCACGGCGATCACGGCATGACGCTGCACCTGATCGGGGAAGCATTCAACATTTCCAACCACCAGAACGTCACCGGCGTGCAGACCTCGGCTTATACGCTGTCTGCCAACTCCAGTGTGACCAGCGGCTGCTCGGTGACGGTTCCGGGCCAAGCGTTGGAGGAGTGCTCGACGATGACGTTTGTGCCGCTGGTGGGCGCCGGCCACGCGGGCAGCGGATTCAAGGCCATCACCAACGCCAACTCCAACTTTGCCTACAGCACCCGCCAGATGCAGCTGGCGCTGCGGTTCGACTTCTAGCGACCCAGGAAATGGAAACGCGGCGGCTTCGGCTGCCGCGTTTTTCTTTGTTCCTTATTCCCTTGTCCCTCGGTCGTCCCTGCTGTTACGGATAAATCCGATGCAGCGTGCGCGCGAAGGGGATCGTCTCGCGCACGTGGTCGAGCGCGCAGATCCAGGCGACCAGGCGCTCGATGCCCATGCCGAAGCCGGCGTGGGGGACTGAACCATATCTCCGTAGATCGAGATACCACTGGAAGGCTTCCATCGGCAGTCTGTGCGCTTCGATGCGGCTCTTCAGGAGTTCGTAGCTGGAGACGCGCTGCGAGCCGCCGATGACTTCGCCGTAGCCTTCGGGCGCGAGCACGTCGACGCAGAGCGCAAAGTTCGCGTCCTTCGGGTCGGGCTCCATATAGAAGGCCTTCACCGCGGCCGGGTAGCGATGCACCATCACGGGCCGATCGTATTGCGAGCTCAGCCAGGTCTCGTCGGGCGAGCCGAAATCGTTGCCATATTCGAAGGGCTGCTCCAGGCCGCCCTTCTTGTGCGCCTCGTTGAGCAGTTTCGCCGCTTCGTCGTAGCGCAGCCGCGGGAACGGCGGCAGGATGTTTTTGAGCTTCTCGGGATCGCGGCCAATGACCTGCAATTCGGGGGCGCGATTCTTCAACACGCTCTGCACGATGTGCGAGATGAAGTTTTCGGCGAGCTCCATGAGTCCGTCGAGATCGCAGTAGGCGACTTCGGGCTCGATCATCCAGAACTCGGTAAGATGGCGGCGCGTCTTCGATTTCTCGGCGCGAAACGTGGGGCCGAAGCTGTAGACCTTGCCCAGCGCAAGCGCGGTGGATTCGATGTAGAGCTGGCCGGACTGGGTGAGGAACGCCGGGTCGCCGAAGTAGTCAACCGGGAACAGGGTTGAGGTGCCTTCGCACGCGGCCGGCGTGAGGATCGGCGGATCGGTGCGGATGAATCCGTTGCTGTCGAAGTACTCCTGGGCCGCGCGCATGATCTCGGCGCGAATGCGCAGAATGGCGGCCTGGCGCGGTGAACGCACCCAGAGGTGGCGATGCTCCATGAGGAAGTCGACGCCGTGCTCTTTCAGAGTGATCGGATAGGGATCTGACTCAGGCACGCGCTGGACGACCTGAATGTCTTCGACGTCGAGCTCATAACCGCCGGGCGCGCGTTTGTCGGCGCGCACCTTGCCGGTGACGATGACACTCGACTCCTGGGTCAGGCCTTTCAGAGTCTCGAAGACTTGTGCGGGCACGCTCTTGACGTGGGCGACTCCCTGGACGGTGCCGGTGCCATCGCGAAAGATGGGAAACAGCAGCTTACCGCTCTCGCGCGAGTTGTAGAGCCAGCCGTGCAGCGTGACGGACTGGCCTTCATATTTGCCAAGCGTAGCGATAGTGGCGTTGGGTGTCGCTGGCTTGGGTGTTGTCTTGGAGGCACTTGCGGTGGGAGCGGTTTCTTCAGGCATGGTCGAAGGCTCTCGCAGCGACGCGACGGTGAGGCGCGCTGACTCTCTAGGATAACGCGGCTGCGGTCTGCCTAAGCATCTTCAAGGTCAACCCCACGCAGTGGTGGCGCGTCCGGGGCCGGTGGTTTATCGTCCAATGCATATGGCAAACGCGCCGGCTGCTGTGCCCCAACCCATACCGCATCCCGCGCCGGAGGCGGAAGAGGTCTATCGCCGTTGGCTTCAGTTTCTCGACGATGAGTTCATTCGCCACTGCGCGCCCGAGCGGCGTGCGGAGATTGTGCGCGACCAGCTGTACCAGCTTTATCTCGGCCGGCCGCACGGCGGGAAGCTCAACCTCACCCTCACCAGCGAGTTGCCCGGCAACGTGCTGAGCATGTCGCTCGATCCGGAAAACGTGACGCTGGAGGCCGAGCACTTCAGCAACGTGGACATGAAGCGCTTTGCACCGCGCAAGCCACTGCTGTGGTTCTGGCAGATGTTCGACCGCTCGCCGATCGGGTTGAATCACTGGCTGGGACTGCGGTTTCGCTGCATGCTGGGCCGGCATCTCTTCGAGCACATGGGATCGGGCGTAAAGATTCATCACGGCGTAGATCTCAGCTTTGGCTACAACCTGTGGATCGAGGATGGCGTGGTGATCCGGCAGCGCGCGCTGCTGAACGATCGCGGCGGAATTAAGATCGGCAAAGGTGCGGTGATCGGATCGTATGTGCGGATTTTCTCGCACGTGTCGCCGCCCGACGATCTCGATAACGTCAGGCTTGCGCCGACCTCGATTGGCGCCGGTGCGAGGATCGGAAGCCACGAGATCGTGCTTGGTGGAACTACGGTTCCTGACGGCGAGGTCCTTGGTCACTTCCCGTCCAACCGGCGGTGAGTGGGCGAGGTTGCGCGTGCTAACCTGAGCTTTCACTCAACGGGAGCGCTCGGTTTGCAATCGGCAGCCTTCACTTTTGCTCTGTTCGAATTTGTTCTGCTCATCTTTTCTCTGAGCTTTCATGAGTGCTCCCATGCGTGGATGGCGTCGCGTCTCGGGGACCAGACGGCGCGGCTTGCGGGACGGGTGACCCTGAACCCGATCTACCATGTCGATCCGGTGGGCACGATCCTGTTTCCTGCGCTGGCCATCTTCGGCCCGCTGATCGGATTCGGCATGTTCGGCGGCATGCTGATCGGCTGGGCCAAACCGACCCCGGTGATCAGCCGCAACTTCCAGAAGATTCGCCGCGACGAGAACCTGGTGACACTGGCCGGTCCGTTGTCGAATTTGCTTCTCGCGATTCTGGCACTGGGGCTGCTGCTCGTGATCTGCCACGTGGTGCCCGGCAGCGCTGAGTCTCCGAGCGGGCGTGACATTGTCGTTGCTACGTTTCGTCTGGAACTGCTCGACGGGGTGAACCCCTCGCTGCAAGCAGCGGTGCTGCTGGGGGTCGCGGCGATCCAGATCAACCTTTCGCTGATGGTCTTCAACCTGTTTCCGATCCCGCCGCTCGACGGGAGCCATCTGTTGCGCAATCTTCTGCCCTATAACGCGATGCAGGCCTACGATCGGATTCCCTACTGGCTGAGCTGGCTGCTGATGATCCTGATCGGCGGCATGATTATGCGGATTGTTCTCTCGCCCATGTTTGCGATGGTGTTCTTTGTGCTGACACACGGGTAGTCCGGATCCGGCGAATCGCGCATCGCGCCCGCTACAATAGAATAAGTTCTCCTTTGATCTGCGGAACTCCGATCGGGAGCGGCTTTATCTCACGAGTACCATCCGGAACCGAACGAAAGAATGCCTGAACAATCCTCAACGAACTCCCGCCCGCGCGTTTTGAGCGGTATGCGCCCCACGGGCAAGCTACACCTGGGCAACTACATGGGCGCGCTGGCCAACTGGGTCAAACTGCAGGACTCGGGCCAGTATGAGTGCTACTTCTTTATTGCGGATGTCCACGCCCTGACGACGGACTACGCAGACACGTCGAACATCGCGCCAAATGTCAAAGAGGTTGCCTACGACTTTCTGGCCGCGGGGCTCGACCCGCAACGCAGTACCGTCTTTGTCCAGAGCAAGGTCAAGCAGCACTTCGAGCTGCCCATGTATCTGGGAATGATTTCGCCCCTGGGTTGGCTGGAGCGCGTGCCCAGCTACAAGGAGATGCAGGAGAACCTCGAGCACAAGGACCTGACCACGTTCGGGTTTCTCGGTTATCCGGTGCTGATGGCGTCGGACATTCTGCTCTATCAGGCCAACTATGTGCCCGTGGGCCAAGACCAGCAGGCGCACGTGGAGCTGACACGCGAGCTAGCGCGGCGGTTTAACAACTTCTATGCGCTTGACGAGCGTGAGGTGCTACCCGAGCCTGACGTTCTGCTGACGCCTTCGCCGAAGCTGCCCGGTACCGACGGCCGCAAGATGTCGAAGAGTTATGGGAACACAATTCTGCTCTCCGATCCAGAGCCTGAGGTCCGGAAGAAGCTGAAGACCATGACGACCGATCCGGCCCGCGTCCGCCGCACCGATCCCGGCGATCCAGATAAGTGTCCGGTGGGCGATCTGCATAAGGTCTTCTCGACACCGGAGACACTGGCCAAGGTCTACGAGGGTTGCCGTTCAGCAGGCATCGGATGCATCGAGTGCAAGGGCTGGGCCGCCGATGCACTGGTACAGATTCTCAATCCAATCCGGGAGCGACGGGCTGCTCTGCGCGACGATGCCGTCGAGGCTATTCTGGAAGAAGGCGCCTTGCGCGCCGCGGCCCGCGCCGAGCAGACGATGAAGGAAGTACGCGCGGCGATGAAGATGCCGGCCTGATTCTCAGCGCAGGCAACCTCCTCTTGAGTGATAGAAGAAGAAGAGACAGCAGTGACCCCAGACTCCCCCAACCCGCAAAACCCGGCTGTGCCCGACCAGGCCTCCGAGCCATCTGCGCAACAAGCGCTTCCGCTCGTGTCATCGCAAGCTCCCGATGACAAGACCAAGCCCGCGAAGGTCAGGAAGCCGGAAGAAGAACAGGAGCAGTCTCCCTTCTCCGTGACTGTGAGCCAGGTTTACGACGGGCCGCTCGACCTGCTGCTCGACCTGATTCGCAAGCAGGACATCGACATCTATGACATTCCGATTGCGAAGATTACGGCGCAGTTTCTGGCGTATGTGAATCAGCTCAAGTCGAGCGATGTCGATGTGGCCGGCGAGTTCATCTACACGGCATCGCTGCTTATCCATATCAAGAGCAAGATGCTGTTGCCGCGCACGCCTGCGGGGCCAGATGACGCAGCGGAGGATCCGCGGCGCGAGCTGGTCGAGCGGCTGCTGGAGCACGAGCGATTCAAGAACGCTGCGCAGATGTTGCAGCAGAAACAGATGCTCGAAGCGGCGACGTGGACGAATCCGGGTGTGCGCGAGTTCAAAGACGATGTGGCTGCCGAGCCGGAGCTTGCCGCCGATACCGTCGACCTGGTGCGCATCTTCCGCGACATTCTCGATCGCGCACGCTCGCGCCCGGTCTTCAACGTGGACGAGGATGCGGTCACGGTCGGCCAGATGATCCAGTTTCTGAGCCGTCGGCTGGCGATCGAAGACAAGCCGGTCGCGCTACGGCGGATCCTGAGCCATACCAAGTCGGAGCGAGCCCTGGTAGCGATGTTTCTGGCGCTGCTGGAGCTGGTGCGGCTGCAGGCCATCTTGCTCCGGCAGGACAAGGCCTTTTCGGAGATCTTCATCAAGAAGCACACCGGCTTCGACACGGTGATGAACGAGGGGCTGGCCGCGCGCGACGACTGGCGGGAGTAGCCGTCAAGGCAAAAGGGTCCCTTACGCCTCGGATCCCTCTCAAAACACAATGTTATAACTTGTGTTATACTCGACCAGGGATCGAGATCCCGAGTTGAGTGCATATGGCCACCGCCACCAAAATCATCGCAATAGGCAACTCCGCCGGCATCATCTTGCCCAAGGAGACGTTGGCCCGGTTGAATGTGCGGAAGGGCGACACGCTCTACATCACAGAGGGTGCGCAGGGCATTCGCCTGACTCCCTACGACCAGGAATTCGCCACTCAGATGGAGGCTGCGCGGGAGGTCATGCGTGAGAACCGCGATGTCCTGCAGCGCCTGGCAGAGTGAACGAACCGGTCTGGATTCGCCTCGATGTAGTACTAGCCATGCATGAGGAAGCTTTCGCCCTGCACGGTGGACCCGAAGGGGTGCGTGACCTGGGCTTGCTGGAATCGGCGCTGAGCCGCCCCAAGAACATCTTCGCTTACGCAGAGGAGCCGGTATCGCTTGGCCGCCTGGCGGCGGCATACGCAAAGGGCGTTGTCGCAAACCACCCTTTCGTGGATTGGAATGAGCGCACGGCATTCACAGTTTCCGTAACCTTCCTGAAGCTGAATGGACTCGATCTGACGGCTTCCAAAGAGAACAGAGTACTCGCCTTCTGGAAGCTTGCCGCCGGCGAAGTCAGCGAAGCGGAACTGGTTCAATGGTTTGAGCGGAGTATCGCGCCCAAATAACCCTCTGATTCCAGCTCAGCCCGCGCGCGCGGCTTAAAGTACAAGTAGCGACCCGCATTCCCCAGGTTCGTGGATAGGGGACCGCACGTCGATGCGGTTCGTCAGGGTCTTATGGAAGTCTCTGGATTCGACGCTTCTCCTGCCGCGCTGGTCCCGCACTCTCCTTCTTCCTTCTTCTCAATATCCTTCTACCCACAAATCGATCCATGCCTGCGTGTGTTTGACCCAGCCTCCTCCCACCTCTTCTGGAGTCAGCTCTTTCTTTCCAGAATTCATCTGCCATTCATCGGCGTGGGGTATCCATGTTGAGTCTGGCCTGTGCTGTCCCCCGCGTACCCGGACTATCTTCCACATCAAGATCTGGAGTCTCCAATGGCTGATATCGCAACCACGGCCGGTACCATTCCTCATGGCGGGTCGCTTCTCGACAAAAAGAAGCACAAATTCCCAGCTTGGATCAGCGGCGCAATCGTTCTGGTCGCCCTCATCGGCGGTCTTGGATACGTCGGTTTCCACATCGCGGGCGATCTGAGCAACGTCACCACCACCAGCACCTGGGCCTACCTTCTGCTCGGCGTGGCTCTGCTCATCGCGCTGGCATTTGAGTTTGTTAACGGGTTCCACGACACCGCCAACGCAGTTGCCACCGTAATCTACACACACTCGCTCGAGCCCAACATGGCCGTCGTGTGGTCAGGGCTTTGTAACCTCCTGGGCGTGCTCACCTCGGCTGGTGCCGTCGCGTTTACCATCATCACCCTGCTCCCCGTCGAACTCATTCTCAAAGTCAGTTCCGGCGCCGGATTTGCCATGGTGTTCGCGCTGCTGATCGCGGCAATTCTCTGGAACCTGGGCACCTGGTACCTCGGTCTGCCTGCATCGAGCACTCACACTATGACCGGCTCCATTATCGGCGTGGGTGTGGCCAATCAGCTGATGTCGAACTCCGCGTCGGGCACTTCGGGCGTCGATTGGGAACAGGCCACCAAGGTCTTCAAGGTGCTGCTGATTTCGCCGATCGTGGGCTTCGGCTGTGCGGCGCTTCTGTTCCTTCTGGCCAAAGTCACCATCAAGTACCCCGCTCTCTACGAGGCACCCAAAGACAACACGCCTCCACCGTGGCCCATCCGCCTGCTCCTGGTGCTCACTTGCACCGGCGTCAGCTTCTTCCACGGTTCGAATGACGGACAGAAGGGCATGGGTCTGATCATGCTCATTCTGATTGGTACGGTGCCCACGGCGTATGCCCTGAATCATGCGGTCGGGCCCAAGGATATTCAGGACTTCATTGCGGCTTCCGAACAGGTCGTTTCCATCGTCGATGCCCATGTCGACAAGAACGCGATCATGAACGGCGATCCGCGCACCGAGCTCACCGACTATCTGCGCACCAAAAAGCTGGGACCAGCCACTATGACCGCCCTCCGCGAAAACATCCGCGACCTTGAAGGCGACGTCAAGGCCTATGGCGACTACAAGCGTGTGCCTGCCAACCAGCAGAGCAACGTACGCAACGACATGTATGTGACCAGCGAGACCCTTCGCCTGATGGCCAAGTCCAAGAATCCGGCGTTCACGGCTGATGAATCCGCGGCCCTGAATAACTACAAGGCCAAGGTCGACAAGGCCACCAAGTTTATCCCCTCCTGGGTGAAGGTCGCCGTCGCTCTCGCCCTCGGGCTGGGCACGATGGTCGGCTGGAAGCGGATTGTTGTGACTGTCGGCGAGAAGATCGGGAAGGAGCATCTGACCTATGCGCAAGGCGCGACTGCCGAGCTTGTAGCGATGGCCACCATCTTTGCCGCAGACAACTTTGGATTACCGGTCAGTACCACGCATGTGCTCAGTTCAGGCGTCGCCGGAACCATGGCGGCGAACAAGAGCGGCCTGCAGTTCTCCACCATTCGCAACATCGCAGCGGCATGGGTCTTCACCCTGCCGGCGGCTGCCATTCTCTCCGGATTGCTATTTGCCCTCTTCCGCCAGATTTCGGAATAGCAAACTCTGCCGATCTCAAGGGGCAGGCTTCGGCCTGCCCCTTTCTTTGCGCAAAGAAAAAGGCCGCGGCGAAAGATGGCCTTCCGGTATAGTGGCTGCACGGTTTAACCTGGGTTTCGGATGCGCAGCAGCCTGAGGATCGCGCAGCGGAACCGTGGCAGCCGACTCCCTCGGCTCGAACGCAATACGACAGGAGAACGACATGGCTGTTGTTTGTGCAAAGTGCGGCGCCCAGGTATCCGATGGTGCCCAGTTCTGCGCTGCGTGCGGTACGCCCGTGGCAGCGGCTCCTTCCAGCAGCGGCTTTACGCCGGTCAATATTCCCAGCCAACCGGCCGCGGCATCACCGCCTCCTCCAGCCGCAGGAGCACCGCCCATGCCCGGCTACACACAGGTAAACACCGGGGTTCCGCCTTCAGGCGCCTATGTACCTCCTGCAGGCTACGCAGCTCCGGCCGCAGTGCAGGTCAAGTCCAGTGGAGGAAGTGCCGTCAAGATCATTTTGATTGTGCTGGCCGTGATTATTGGGCTTGGGATCCTCGGAGCTGGCGCGGTCGGGTTCATGGTCTGGCGCGTCGCACATGCCATCCATACCCACGCCAAGAATGGCGATTTCACGATCAACACGCCTAACGGAACGATCAATGCTGGTGCAGCAAATAACTTCACGGCTGAAGAACTGGGCGCCGACATCTATCCAGGCGCGCAAGCGATCCAGGGCGGCATGCGCATGAACCTGCCTACGGGCTCGATTGTCTCGGGGGCATTTGAGACGCCGGCTTCGAAGGAGCAGGTGCTGAACTTCTACAAGACCAAGTTCGGCAGCGATGCTTCGGTCTTCGACGGGGGCAACAGCGCCATGATCTCGCTGAAGAAGGGCGAACATGAGACGGTGATGGTGACGATCTCCGCGGCGAGCGATGGAAAGACAAAGGTCTCGATCGTGCATACCAAGAATAAGGGGCAATCCTAAGCTTAGTGTCGCCAACACATACAAGAGGGGGCGTTCGGCGGGCCGGACGCCCCCTCGGTTTCAGCGGGCTTTTCCTCATCCGGCTGACGCTTCAGGCCACTCGTGCTCCAGTACCATAGCTTAGAGACTGAGTTGTCGGAATGAGTCTGAAATCCAAGCTGGAAGCCGTAATCTACGCTGCCGAGGAGCCCGTCACCCTCGCGCAGCTCGCATGGTTGTTCGCTGAGGAGGCGTTGGCATGGAAGGCCGAACTGGATGCTGCCGCCCGCGAAGCCGAGAAGCATGCGGCACTTCCCGCCACTCTTCCTTTGATCGATGAGGGACTGGAGTACCTGGGTCTGGAACAGACGCCCGAGTTTTATGCAGAGCAGGCGACCGCGGAGGCAGAAGCTGCTCCTGCGGAGGCTCAGGCGACCGAATCGGAGTCTTTGAGCGAAGCGGCGAACGAAGGAACAACGGACGCCGAGTCAGAGGCCAAACGTGCGGCGCGTGCCCGTGACCGCGAAGTGAAGGCAGTGCTGCGCCAGCTGCTGGATGAGATCATGGCCGGCTACGAAGGCGACGAACGGGGTATTGAGATCCGCGAGATTGCCGGCGGCTACCGCATGGCCACCAAGCCGGAATATCACGACGCCGTACGGCAATTCATCAAGAGCCTCAAGCCAGCGATGAAGCTCTCGCTGCCTGCACTCGAGACGCTGGCCGTAATCGCCTACAAGCAGCCGGTGACTGCGCCCGAAGTGAACGAGATTCGCGGCGTGGAATCCGTAGGCGTGCTCGGATCTCTGCTGAGCCGCAAGCTGATCGCCACCGCAGGTCGTAAGCAGGTGATCGGGCGGCCCATTCTCTATAAGACGACCAAAGAGTTTCTGTTGCGCTTCGGGCTGAAGGATGTGTCCGAGCTGCCTTCGATGGAAGAGTTCGAGAAAATGGCAGCGAACGAGTTGGACGATTCGATCGAAGAGAATGCCGGCGCGCCCGCCGACGGTGGTCCGGACCTGGATGAGAATGCACCGGAGGAAGGCAGCGAGGATGCTGTTCCCGTTGCGATAGCGACGCAAGATGCAGGGGTTAAAGAGACCGCAACGGCGGAGGCTGAATCGAATGAGCAGGCAGAAGCAGTGATGGCTTCTCATGACTGACGAGCACGAGCACCCCGCCAACGCTCCGGAGCAGGAAATCACGTCCGAAGCCCCAGAGTTTGCGAAAGAACAAGCGGCGCGGACGGCATCCGCGGCCGACCAAGTGCCCGAAGACGACGCTGCTTCCGAAACCGGCCCTGAAACTGAGCAAGAGAGTCCCATGGTCGAAGGCCAGTCCGTCGAGCGCGAAGCTCCCGAAGGCCGGACCGCTGGGCGCGCAGCCCCCGCCGAGCGCGAAGCTCAACCGAAGCTCGAACGTCTGCAGAAGATTCTGGCGCAGGCCGGTGTGGCCAGCCGTCGCCACGCAGAAGAGCTGATCACTGAGGGCCGAGTGCAGGTGAATGGCCAGACCGTGACTGTGCTGGGGACGAAGGCCGATCCCGAGCGCGATCACATTCGTGTCGATGGCAAGCTGTTACGCGGTGCCGAGCGGCTGCGCTATTTCGTTCTCAACAAGCCCAAAGGCTATGTCACCACCGTGACCGATCCGGAAGGTCGCCCAACCGTGATGCAGTTCTTCGCGAAGACGGGCGAGCGGCTTTATCCCGTGGGCCGGCTCGACTACCAGAGCGAGGGACTTCTGCTTGTCACCAACGATGGCGAGCTTGCGAATCAGCTCACCCGCGCGGCATCGCGCGTGGAAAAGACGTATCTGGTGAAGGTTGCAGGCCAGCCAGGCGAAGACCAGCTCGACCGCCTGCGGGGCGGCGTTGCGATCGATAAGGGTGGAGAAGGCGAAGGCAAGGTGCACACCGCGCCGGCGCATATTCGCCAGGTTCGCAGAGGCGACAACCCGTGGTACGAGGTGATCCTGATCGAGGGGCGCAATCGCGAACTGCGCAAGATGTTCGAGGAGATCGGGCACCACGTGGAGAAGATTCGCCGCGTAGGCTACGGGCCTCTGGTGCTCGATGTGGAGCCCGGCAAGATTCGAGAGCTGGTGACCGAAGAGGTCGAGGCGCTGCGCCTGACCGCTGCAGGCAAGCTGAAGCCGCGACGTCCGAAGGCGAGCCTGATGCTGCCGAAGGAAGCCGGCCAATCCACTGAGAAGCGGATCGCCAAGGAAGCAGCGCGGCGCGGAAAGAATTTCAAGCGGCCCTCCCCGCGCGAGCAACGGCGGGACGATTTTGGCGCTCGACGGCCGGAGCGGAGCGCCGGACCGAAAGCCGGTTTCGGGCCCGGACCAGGAAGCAGACCGCGACCCGAACTTAGACCCGAGGCCGAGACAAGACCAGGAAGCAGGCCGGGGACTGAACCCAGAACCGACTCCAGGCCCGAGGTCAGGCCCGATTTTCGGCGTCCATCGCGCGACGATGCACGCACCTCCTCAGGCAGGGGCGGGGACCGTTTCAACACGAAGCCAGCATTTGCCGACAGGCCTCCTCGGGCTGCATCGGGATTCCGGAGCGACCGTCCGCAAACCGGAGCCAAACCGCGCTTCGACCGCCGCTCGCCCGGTGCGCAAGCTGGACAACGCGGCGAAGCCCCGCAGCGCGGAACCGGTCGAACCAACATCGATGGCCGTCGCAGCGACCGCCCGAGCAGCGATCCGCGCACAGGATTTGCTTCCAATCGGGCCCCCAATCGTGCTGAAAATCGCACGCGCAGTGGTCCTGACAATCGCCCGGCTGCGCGGCCGCCAGCGGGAAGCCTCGGTCGTCCTCGCTTGGAGATACGCCCGATCAAGTCCGACGACTCGGCCTACGAGAAGCCCCGCGCCAAGGCCTTTGATCGCGAGAAGCCGCGTACCGGACCCAGAACCAAACCCGGCACAGACGGTCCACCGCGACGCCCGGACTCGGCTCCACGGTTTCGCGGTGCGGCAGGTCCGGCCCGCCCGCAGGGCAAGCCTTTCGGCAAGGGCCCGGGGGGATCGGGGAAGCCCGGATTCTCGGGTCGGACCAAGCCAGCCTTTGGTAAGCCTGCTTTCGGGTCTCGCTCGCAGGGCGCGGGTCCAGCTCGTTCTAAAAGTGCCGGCCCAAGTCGCCCGGCGTCTCGCCCGCCCGCCCGCCCACAAGACACCGGCAATTCCCCTGAGCGATTCAAGAAGAAAGACGGAGCCCCTCGCACCAACCGCTCCGGACCGGCTCGCGGTGGCCCAAAGCGAGGGCCGGCTCGGCGCGGTAAGCCTGGCGGCGCGAAGCGCGGGTCTGGTCCCAGGCCCGGCGGCAAGAGGAACTTCGGCACGCGGGCAAAGTAGTTTGAGGAAACATCGATGGCGGTTCAGATTGGCGCCAAACCCGATGGCGGATTCGTATCTGGTGATTTCGCTGGTGATGCCGCATTCAATCCTGACAGAAAAACTCAGCCGACGCGGCTATCATCTTTCGCGCGAGTATGGTGTCGATCCGCTGGAGACGGTGATCGTCGCTGAGGTGATGACGGAGGTCTCGCAGGAGAGCCAGCAGAGGATCGCGGCAATGCCGAAGGTCTTTGCCTACTCCGACGAAACGTGCCGTGCGGTTGCTGAAGCGATGGCTACGAGTGGACTTCTGACGATGACGGTGGTGGATCGGGAAACGGGGCGGAACTCTTGGCGCTGCCGATCTGCTGGCCGGACGACGGCGCTCTGTGCTGCGGGAGTCGGAACGGAGCGTCGCGTTTGCGCCGGATGGGCGACTGTGAGCTTTTGTTACCTATCGCGGCAGAGTGCATCTGAAAACGGTATGAAGACAGAGAAAGCAACATTTGGAGCGGGGTGTTTCTGGGGCGTGGAAGCGGCGTTTGCGGCGATTCCCGGGGTGCTGGCGACAGCCGTTGGGTATGAAGGCGGAAAGCTGGACAATCCGACCTACCAGGATGTGTGTACCGATGAGACCGGGCACGCCGAAGTGGTGGAGCTGGACTTCGATCCGGAGAAGGCGAGCTACGAGCAACTGCTCGATGCGTTCTTCAATCTGCACGATCCGACGACGATGAATCGCCAGGGGCCGGACTGGGGCACGCAGTATCGGTCGGCGATCTTTTTTCATTCGCCGGAGCAGGAGACGCAGGCCAATGCGAAGATCGAGCAACTGACTGCCGAAGGTCGATCTAAGCCGAAGCGGGTCGTGACCAAGGTCGAGCCGGCGCAGACGTTTTGGCGCGCCGAGGAGTATCACCAGAAGTATTTGGAAAAACGCGGGCAGGCGAGCTGCCACATTTGAAAGGCAGCAAACAGTGAGTAAGTGAATGAGTGAAAAAATGAGTCGAGACGTCTTTCCTTCACTGTCTCACTTTTTCACTTCTTCACTGTTCTTTGCCATCCACCAGGCTTTCACGAACTTCCAGTGAATATAGACCGAGTGGTTGAAATGGAGCAGCAGGCCCTCGCGTCCGTCGAGGAAGCCTAGCCGGGAAAAGTAGTTGTAGAGGAACGTGGCGACGGGGTTCAGTACGCCGTTCCAGACGAATGCGAACCATGAGCGGCTGACGCGGCTGTCGCGATAGAGCAGCATTGCAATCTCGCTGCTGTAGCGGCTCATGTGCTCGAGATAGATGTCGAGCGTGGGATACGCATAGTGCAGCATGTCATGCTTGAGCCTGCCCTTCGGGCCGGTGTGCTGGGGCGTTGAATGCGGGCCCACGCCATCGCTCAACCGTGCCGCACCGCGTTTGAACAGACGCAGCTTGTGGTCGGGATAAAAGCCGCCGTGGCGAATCCAGCGGCCAAAGTAAAGGTTCAGGCGAGGAATCCAATAGGCTTCGTACCTCGGCTCATCGGCGAGCAGAGCGCGAACTTCTGCCTGCAACTCGGGAGTGAGTACTTCGTCGGCATCGAGAAGAAGGATCCAGTCGGAAGTGCAGAGGTCGAGGGCGACGTTCTTCTGCTCTCCGTGTCCATCGAAGACGTGATAGCTGGTTTTTGCGCCGAAGGATTCTGCGATCGAGAGGGTGCGATCTTTTGATCCCGAGTCAACGAGGATGATTTCATCGGCCCACTTCACGCTTTCGAGCGTGCGAGGCAGATTGGCTTCTTCGTTCATCGCGATCATCGCGATCGAGAGCGTCTTGCGCATCGAATGAAGGATAAATCAGGGGCGGAGGACAATTCTGGGCGAAGGATCAATCGGGAGAGCGATAAATGACTTTGGACGCGAAGGCGCCGCTTTCAAAGCGCGGTCAGGATGGCGTGGAACCATTGCCCTAGCGAAGCCGCTGCACTCCCGCCCTGGCCAGATCGAGAGCTGCTCGATGCGGTCTGAATTCAAACAGCCATTTGGGAGGCTCGACGGTGTGGCCCACGGAGCAGGTTAGATCATCCCACCGCCATTTCGGCGCCCACTCTTTGAGATTCTCCTCGGTCAGATCTTCGTCGTAGGTAAGGAAGAACGGTAGCTTGAAGACACAGGTCTCCTCCTGGCAGGGCAGCCAATCGAGCAGGACGGTCCGCCCCATGAGGGGCGAAGGTAAAAACTTATGGCGCGTGTCATAGCCCTGGCAGCCGCGGAAGAGCGAATAGGTTCCGACATGACCGCAGCCTCCGCAGATCGTTCCGACAGAGCGCGCTTCGATCTTGCGGATCATGGGACCGCCAAACGCGAAGCCCAGGCCGTCGTGCGGCAAGAGGATCTGCGCTGCACACCATGAGCAGTAGAAGCAGCAATGGGGAATCTCGATTTCGATCGGTGTGGCGCTCTGATCAGGCGGTGTCGTGACTACCGGCACCGGCTGCAGAGAGATTTTCTTGTCGCTGGAATCTTTTGGGGAGGTGAAGATACCAATCTGTTCTCCGAATGCGCGCAGGATGTTCATCGTATTGCCCTCCTCATCGTCGCGGCCATTTCTGCGAGATACAGCACCCCTACGATCCATGATTCTCTCTTCGATCTACTTGAAAAATGGCACTTACGAGCTAATTACTGGGAGTTACGGACAAATGTTACCGAATCGCTTAGTCGCGGCGGACTATAGTGATTCAGAAAGGATCAAATCAGTTACCGGACTCGAATACTTTCGAGGTATAGCAACCAGATAGAGCGAGCGGTTCGACGAGAGTACGTTTCGTCAACCTCGGCAACTTCGGATGAGGCGGGCACTGGGCGAGAATGAGAGAGGAAGGAATGCGGGCATGAAGGTGCTGATCTTCGGCGCGACGGGCATGGTGGGTCAGGGAGTGCTGATGGAATGTCTGCGCGATCCGGCGGTCGAGCCGGTTGTCACACTGGGACGAACCGCAACCGGCATCCACAACGGCAAACTGCGTGAGATTGTACATTTGAACCTCCTCGACTACGCGGGCATGGAGACGCAGCTTGCAGAATTCGATGCTTGCTTCTTCTGCCTCGGTGTGGCCTCGACGGGCATGAAGGAAGCAGACTATGAGCGCGTGACTTACGGCTTCACGTTAGCTGCGGCCGAAGCGCTCAGCCGCGCGCGTCCGGGCATGACGTTCATCTTTGTCTCCGGCTCCGGAACCGACAGCACGGAAAGAGGCCGCATCATGTGGGCGCGCGTCAAAGGGCGTACAGAGAATGCTCTACCGCGGCTACCACTGAAGGCTTATATGTTCCGCCCAGGTTTCATCCAGCCGCTCGATGGCATTCAGTCAAAGACCCCGATGTACCGCACGTTCTATCGCGTGCTGGGACCGGTGATGCCGCTTCTGCGCCGGACGTTCCCCAACCAGATTCTCTCGACCCGGGAGATTGGGCAGGCGATGCTCTCTGTCGCCCGGCATGGCTACGGCAAACGCATCCTGGAAACGAAGGATATGCGCACGCTCCTTTCTCAGTGAATGAGTCCGAAGGACGCAGCGCACACCGAAGTAGCCCTATTCACCTCCACGGCCAGAAAGTTTAGGCTGATTCCGGCGAAACTTCCATAGGGCCCCTGTGCATCGCTGGGCACAATCTCCAGCTGGCGTTGAACGACAGGGGTGACCAGTTGCGTCGCGCGCATGGTAGAGTGGGATTCCACGGAGGTCGTGTATGGCGGCGTCGATCGAGCTGCCGGGCAGCGGCGAAACCATCGAATTGCAGCAGCAGGTGGCCCGTTTGCAGGCGCTGCTGGAGGCTTCGCGGCAGGTGCACTCCACGATTCGCGAAGACGAGGTTCTGGAGCAGACGCTTCGCATTGTGGTGCGCGAACTGGAGATGGCGGGAGCGGCGTTTCCCAGTGTCGGCATGGCCTACGGCAACGTGAAGGATCTGGACCTGGGCGGCAGCACCGGTTCGACACAGCCAATCTACCTATTGCAGGACCGGGAAGGCCGGCGCATGACGGAGCTCGTGGTGGCTCCGCCGGACGGCCGCGAGCTGACGCTGTATGAAGCGGACTTCATCGAGGGACTTACCCTGCAAGCTGCTGTAGCCCTCGAAAATGCGCGCAACCACGAGCGGAATGTACAGTGGGCGCGGGTGCAGCAGGACCTCGATGCGGCACGGAACATTCAGCGCTCGCTTCTCCCGCAAGAGCTGCCGGAGATTCCCGGCTATTCCGTCGGCTATAAGTCGGTGACCTGCTATGAGGTGGGGGGCGACTATCTCGACATTGTCGATCAGCCCGACGGCAGCGTGCTGATGGCGGTGGCCGATGTAGCCGGCAAGGGGCTGGCTTCGGCGATTATGTCGACGAGCTTCCGCGCTGCTTTCCGAGCCGTTGCCATCACCGGAATGCCGCTCGACGAGCTGGCGGCGCGGATGAACCAGCACCAGTGGGGTGAGGGCGAAGAGGCGCGGCGGCGCTATGTGACGGCCATCTTCCTGCGGCTGGACCCCAGGTCCGGCGAAATCGATGTTGTCAACGCCGGGCATAATCCTGGGTTTCTGCTGCAGCCGGGCTGCGAGGCGATCAAGTTCGAATCTACCGGGACGCCGCTGGGCCTGCTGCCCGGGATGGCCTACTCGATCGAGAAAAATGAGGTTACACCGGGTGCCAGGCTGCTCTTCTACACCGACGGGCTGACCGAAGTCTTCTGCGGGGATGAGGAGTTTGGTGAGGAAAGGCTGCGGAATGTGTTTTGTAGCTGCCCATCGAGCAAAGCGGATGATATTCTCGGTGCATTGTGGACAGCCATCGATGAGTTTGCCCAGGGGGCACGGCAGGGCGACGATATGACTGCGCTGGCCCTGTGCAGGGAGCGGTAGGACGAGGAACGAGCCATGATCAAGGGGAAACCTGCCAGCGTGGAAGTTCGGTTGCCCTCGCGGCTCGGCTACGAGAAGGTAGCGATGAGCACCGCAGCCGCCGTGGCCAAGTTGATGGGTTTCAAAGAAGAGCGCGTCGAAGATCTAAAGACAGCAGTGGCCGAAGCGTGCATCAATGCCATCGAACATGGCAATCTTCTGAATGAGGGCCTTTCGGTAGGTGTCGTTCTTTCGACTGCGGACGACTCTCTTGAAGTCAAGGTCATTGACGATGGCAAGGGCCTGGGGAAAATGCCGACCAAGCCCGACATCGACCGCAAGATTCATGGCGAAGAAGACCCCCGCGGCATGGGCATGTTTCTGATCCAGGCATTGGTAGACGAAGCGGAGTGGGTGAAGGGCGTGAACGGCAAGAGCAGCTACGTTCGCCTGGTGATTCGGCTCGACAAAGAAGATTTAGACTAATAGGGAGAGACCAAGATCGTGCAGACTGATACGAAAGCGCGTGTCGACCAGCTTACTTCTCCAGCCGGACACCCGGTCGCCGTTCTGCGGTTTGAGGGCGATATCGCCAGCACGTCGAAGGAGGCGGTGCTGGGCACCTATCAGGGTCTCCCCAAGCAAACAAACAAACTTGTCCTGCTCGATTTCACCAAGGTGGACTACATCAACTCCAGCGGCATCGCGCTGGTGATTCAGATGCTGATCGAGGCTTCGAACTCGGGGCAGAAGGTCTATGCGTTCGGCCTGTCGCCGCACTTCACCAAGGTGTTCACGATGGTGGGCATCACCAAATATGCGGGTCTGTTCCCCGGCCAGGCTGAAGCCATGGCGGCACTCTAACAGCGCGCGTTACGGCGCAAAATAAAGTCGTCCAAAGCGCTGTGCGATTTTGAGCCACTCTACCGGGTCGGCCCACCACGTAAAATCGTCGTATGGACCTCGAGGCGATTCAGCTCGCGCTGCGCGACGCAGGCCACGACGGCTGGCTCTTTTACGATCATCATCATCGCGACCCCATTGCTGCACATATTCTGGGCCTCGACGAGAAAGCGCACATCACGCGGCGCTGGTACTACTACATTCCTGCGTACGGCGAACCGCGCAAGCTGGTGCATCGCGTCGAGCAGACCCGGCTCGACTCCCTGCCCGGCAGCAAAGGACTCTACTCCAGCTGGCTCGAACTCGCGGCCGGCCTCGAGGCCATGCTGAGCGGTGCGACCACGATCGCCATGCAGTACTCGCCGAACAACGCCATCATGTACATCTCGATGGTCGACGCGGGGACGATCGAGTTCCTGCGCAGCCTGGATAAAGAGATCGTGAGCTCGGCCGATCTGGTGAGCCACTTCGAGGCCGTGTTGAGCGAAGAGCAGGCCGCGACGCACACCGTCGCACAACAGGCGATCGACCGTATCTTGCAGGAGGGTTGGCAGGAGATGGGGCGGCGGGTGAATTCGCCGGCGGGGTCGCGCCGCATTGCGGGGTGCACGGAGTTCGATCACGTGCAGTGGCTCAGCAAGGCCATGGAGCGGGAAGGTTTGGTGTGGGAGAATGGCCCAAATGTGAGCTCGAACGCCAACAGTTCCGATTCGCATTACGAGCCGACTGCCGAGAATTGCGCGCCGATTCGCGACGGCGACTTCATCCTGATCGACATCTGGGGACGCGTGAATGAGCCGGACAGTATTTTCTACGACATTACCTGGACCGGTGTGGTGGGGCGCGAGCCAACCGAACGTGAGCATCTTGTGTTTCGCACGGTGCGCGATGCGCGCGATGCGGCAATTCGTGCCGTGCAGTCGGCCTTCAGCGAAGGCCGGGCGATCTGCGGCTTTGAGGCGGACGACGCGGCGAGGGGAGTCATTCATTCAGCAGGATTCGCACAATTCTTTACGCATCGCACCGGCCACAATATTGCGCGCGACCTGCATGGGCCGGGCGCGCATCTCGACAACCTCGAAACGCACGACGAACGGCTTCTGCTGCCCTACACCTGCTTCTCGGTCGAGCCGGGGATCTATCTGCCCGATTTTGGCGTACGCAGCGAGGTGAACATGATGACCTCGGAGACGAAGGCCTGGGTGACGGGTAAGATTCAGACGGAGCTGGTGCGTATTTAATCAGCGGACTAAGGAATTGACGCGGCCTGAGCCTTGTTCATCATTCAACACAGCGATGGTTTCAATCTGTGTGAATGATTTGCTTTCGCGCCAGCGAGAACGTATTCTGCGCGCGAGGATCTGACGATGGCCGAATCGACTGCCGCCTTCCCCTACGAGACTCGTCTCAACATCCAGCATGGACCCCTCGAGCTGATCGACGTGAAGGCTCAGGCCGACACCTGTGCGTTCAAATGGTTCAACCAGACGCTCTGTCAGGTAAATGGCTCGGTTGTACGGCTCGGCGTGTTCGAGGGTGAATATCACTGGCATAAACACGACGAGGACGACGAATTCTTCTATGTGGTCGAAGGCGAGTTGCTCATCGATCTGGAAACACGTGTGGTGAGACTTGCACCGGGGCAGGGCTTCGTGGTTCCCCGTGGAGTGGTGCATCGGACCCGCGCGCCGAGACGTACTGTGGTCCTGATGGTAGAAAACGCCGGCATCATTCCTACGGGTAACTGAGGCGGGTCTGTCGGCAGGCGGCAGGCTCTGATACCCGTAGCCGGTGCGATATAGTCGAAGAGGAATGGCCGCAACACCGAACAGCACTCCAGCGACAACCAAGGAACAACAGGGATTCGTCTACCTGCCGCTCATCGTCGGCTGGCTCGTGCCGGGGGCGGGGCACTTTCTCGTCCGCAAATGGGGCCGCGGGCTGCTGCTCGCGCTGGCGATCCTGACCATGTTCGTGCTGGGAGTGGCCATGCAGGGCAAGGTCTACTCGGGAGCGCACGACATCCTCGACATTCTGGGACTGGTCGGCGACCTGGGTAGCGGACTGCTGTATTTCGTGACGCGCGCGTTGGGATTGGGCGCCGATTCTGTGCAGGTGACGACTGCGGACTATGGCACGCGGTTTATCGTGGTGGCCGGATTGCTGAATGTGATCGCCGCGGTAGATGCACACAACTTGCGGACGGGAAGGAAGCCCGCCTGATGTTTGCTCCTTCTCATTTCACGGCGGTCCTGCTCTTCGCGCTCTGTGCTTCGGTGGTGTTCGGCATTACGATGCGAGAGACGCCAGCGCGGATGTTCCGCTACGGGACGTACTGCTTCCTGCTGTTTGTAGGCTCGGCGATTGTATTGAGCTGGGGGATGTATCTGATCGCGCGCTAATGAGTTCTTCCCCGGAGGCCGGAAAGAAGGTCTCGTCCCAATGAACAAGGAATGGCACGCCAAGAATCCAATGCCGCCCAAGGCGACGCTGCAGCAGAGGATCGACTGGCATAGGGAACACACGAAGGAATGTGCCTGCCGCGAGGCGCCGAAAAGTCTTCTGCCTTACATGCGGAAGAAGCCGGCCTGATGCGCACCGCCATGTCTGCACGGCTAAGTCGAGATGGGTGAGTGCGTGATTCTTACTGGAGGATCACCTTTTCCGACCTGGCACTCATCTTCAGGCCGGTAAAGGGAAGAAAAGGTACGAAATTGAACGTGTAGTTGACGGTCACTTTCACCAGGCAACCTTTACTGTTGGCTTTGGAGGTGCCGGTGCATCCGGTGGTCGTGCCATCCGGCGTTAGACCCGGCCACGACGTGCTGGCCGTCAGATTGGTTGGGCTAATCGCCCCCAGACTCTGCACAAAGTTCTGAATATCGGCACTCTGGGCCTCGCAGTCGTACGCCATGGTGAAGTTCGGAGGTGGCGATGTCCCGCAGTATGAGGTTATGTTCTCGCTCCAGGTGGCGCCGCGCACCACGGCGAAGCGCGCGCCCTGCTGCGCCGCGTAGGCCGTAAAGTGGTAGGCATACATCGCAAACATCCCCTGGAGAACGGCGAACACAAGGAAAATCAGAAGCGGCGCAGTCATAGCGAATTCCACCAGCGCTGAACCGCGCTCCTCGCGCAACCAACGGAACCGTTTCTGTATGGCAATCTTTCTCTTCATTGAATTGACTGGCCGTTCTTCTGCGCTTCGCTCCCCCAGCGGCACGCCTTTACGTTCGCCTTTCCGTCCTTCAGCCGACAAATTGGCTACATGCTGCGCGTCGACGCCGAACTGGTGAGAGACATCGACGACGGAACGCCGGGCCAGGGGATCAATGGCGAATAGGTTCCCGTGACCGTCACATTGATGCGATATACCGGAGTGGCACCAGAACACGTCGACACAGTCGGCATGGTTTGGGTGTTTGCTGTGTAGTGGGTACCGTCTGAACATTCGGTACCATAGGTAGTCGTTCCTGCCGACAGGTTCGGCACATCCGGGGCATCGTCCTTGGCCGCAGTCTGCATGCCACTCGTATCGGTCGGATTCTGCGACCCGTACAACGCCGCAGCCTGCGCCGCGCCGGCGATCTCAACCGAAACATAAAAGGCCCGCGCAAAATCGAGAGATCCAAACAGCAGCAGCGGAAACAACGGCAACACGAATGCCAGCTCCACCAGGCTTGCCCCATTTTCGTCTCGCAACAGATGGAATCGATCTCGTTTCTTCATCAGCTACTCCGAAAGTCCAAATGTCCCCAAAACCTTGCTGGGACTGCCACCGAGATACCCCCCGGAACTGTTGATCACGAAGTCTATGCCGGAATTGACCGTGATACTCTGCACATCGAGAGCCGTGGCAGTCGATCCGTTGTTGATGGTGTTGCCCGAGCCGCTGTTCAAGGTAAGGCCGGCGTCCGGCAGATAAATGACCCCGTTATAGTAAGACTGGGAGCCGGCGTCCAGGTACATGCCTGTGCTATTGCTGCTCGACTCCCAAACCGCCATATTGGCGTTGGTGCAGCTGCAGCCCGAGGTGTTGCTCGTGGGCGCCGTGATCTGCACGACGCTGCCGCTATTCGGCTGCAATGAACCCGAAGCGAAATATAAGGTCACTCCTGTCCCGGTAAGCGTTGCGCCGCTATCAACGTTGATGCTGCCGCCCATATAGTAGACACCGGGACTCAAAGTCACGGAAACATTCGAGTTGAGATTGAACCCATTGGGGTAATATCCCGGTTGTAGAGTTGCTCCACTATTGGGCGTTTGGGTATTCGTCGTTGAAGTGGCAGGCTGGGTGGGCGCCGTCAGCGATGCCAGCGGGTCGGTTTGTTGGGTGGTCGTGTGCGACGGAGGCCCGGTATTCGTACCCCCGATGTTCCAAGTACAGCTGCTGTTGCAGTTATTGGGACTCCACGATCCGTAATAAAGGAACGTCGAGGCGGTTACGCTGTCGCCGCTGTTGGTTTGCAGGTTCCCATTGTCGTACACACCACAACTATTCAAAGTGAAGTTGCCGTTGGAGCTGTTGAATAGGAGGCCATTCGTGTAAATGCAATTCCCGCCGCTGACACCGGTATTCACATATGCATCGCCTGCTTCCGCGCGCGCCACCAGATTCATGGTCTTAACCCCGATGATGGCACCAAAGAATGTTCTTTGCGGCTCGGTCAGCACCACCTCGACCATATGCGTGTTGCCGTTGTTCGGATCGCTCGCTCCTAGAACGCAGGGAGCAACATTAACCACCATGGCCAAGCCCGACGAGGCGGAGACTGAGCATTGATTCGTTGTCGGTGTGATCGTGGCGGTGGTAATGCCATCTTCCTTCAAGGCCGTCGTCGCCGCCGTTGTCATGTTGGCGCAAACCGTATTGCTGCAGTTGCCAAGCTCCAGACCTGCAGCGATCGCCGCTGCATCAGCCGCAGTTTGCAACTGGCGCTGTTCAAATCGGACGAATCCCACGTCAATCGCCAGCGCCATCGCGCTCATGAGCAGAGTCAGGGACAACGCAACCAACACCAGTGCCTGTCCGCTTTCGCCCGTCAAAATCCCTGCCGCGCCGAACCTGCTGCCGTAGAGTCGCAGCGCCCCGGCACTCGCGTGCGGTGTGATGGTCTTGCGGCTCTTGTTCAGGCGCTGCGTCTTCTCGGTTGGTTCCATACGGTTCTCGTCCCTTATGGGTGCCGTGATCAGGGAGGTTTCAGCAACGAATGAAGCCGCAGCACCCTGACTCAGGGCATCACTTCCAGTGTTTATGTTGTTGCAGCCAAATCGGTTGCTGGGAGAGTTAGCCTTCACTTCCAGTGCTTAACCTGGTCCATCCCCATGAAAGGGTGATCTAAATTCGTAGGTCTATTCTAGTTCGACTTGGTTCCTTTTGTGCATTTTTTCAGTTACTTAGGTATACAAAGGTACCGAAACGGAGCGGCTGAAGCGGCCGGCCAAACCAAAACGCAGCATTAGCGTGCAGGGGTTCAGCTAGATCCGTTGTCCGTCCCAGACCGTTGCATCAAAGGTATGCCGGTTCTCATAGCCTTCCGATTGGTAGAGCTCGATTGCATCGGAGTTGGCCTCAGTCACGGTGAGGGAGATTTCGCTCACGCCCTGGCGCATGAAGTGGGATGCAGCGAGAGCCAGGAGCGTGCGCGCCAGTCCCCGGCGGCGGAAGTCGGGGTGCACGCAGAGCTGGGTGATGTGCCCGCTTTGCGGACTGACGCGGGAGCCGAGGACTAGTGCGGCGAGCTCGCGGTTGGATCGATCGACCACCACGTGCGAGGCCACCGGCGAGAAGACGCCGCATCCGGCGTAGCGCACGATGTTGTGCAGGAAGCGAAGCGAGCCATGCACCGAGTGGTACTGATCGTTGATCAGGCTATCGGGATGGCCTCGGTAGGCCGCGGCGATCAGGCGCGCGGCGGCGTTCAGATCGTCCTCGCGCCACGGACGCATCTCAAGACCGGGGGGCAGACTGAGATCGGGCCGATTCCAGCGTCCTTCGAGCGATTGCACCATGAACAGCCGATGGAAGATATCGAAGCCCGACCTGCGGAAGATCTCGGCGTGGGTTCCGGCCGGATGCAGTAATAACTGGGACTCGATGCGGGTGACCTGGGGGGAGTTGAGCAATGTTTCCAGCAGATGCTTCAGCAGAGTCTCCTCGATCTCGTGGCCTGAGGCTGATCCGCCGTCGGTAGGGGACGGACTTTCGGGGTTCACCCCGGGGAGCGCAAAGACATCGCCAATGACGGCTTTGCTCTCTTCGTAGACGCAAAAGGCGTAGCCGGTTACCTGCCCTGACTCGAGGGCGGCGTAGCCCGGCAGCATGTGGCTATCGATGTACTGCATCAGCAGCTTCGAGGAAGAGCGGTAGTCCCAGTGCAGCCGTTCGAGCCAGATGTCGCTTTCGGCTTCGAGTACTGGACGCAGCACCGGCGCTGCGAAGTGGCGAAGGTCGAGAATCTCGAAAGAGACGTTGGCTGCCATGTTCGTCTTCTAGACTTGGCGTCGTCTTGGCTGCCGAGACGCTGATTCAAGTCTATCGATCTTTGGCCACTGTGCCACGAACAGCTTGAGGCTCGCAAGCAAGCATAAGGTCCTGTCGGTCATTGAGATCACTTATGGCCTACGAGGTAGATCTCAAGTCCCTGCTCCGGCCAAGTGAAGAGCGGCTGATATGCACGACCTTCCAGATACTCGCTCAGCGCATCCTGAGTGTGCAGATCGGCGCCGGCACGACCGGTGACCCGCGCAACCAGCAGGTGCTCCTCGTCGGGGACGCCGGACTCTTCATAGTTCACGACCTGGCGATTGCGGTAGAACGAGAGTCCGTACTCGACATCGCGGCGCACGCGAAAGACGGCCACTGTTTCGTCGGCCGGGCCAAATCCGGAGAGCCTGTTGGCCAGCGGTCGAGCGGAGTAGGAGCGATCGAGAAGATGGGCGACATGTTTGGAAGCTGCGACCGCCGGGATGCCGAAAAAGGGCCCAAAGCCATAGAGGAAGAACATCAGGACGATGAGGATTCCAGTGGTGGCAAGCCGGAGGCGAGCCACGCCGAATCCGTGGACCACGATCAGAATCAGAAGCGCGGCTCCGGCAGCGGCCAGCAGTGCGGCGGACAGGGCATGGATCGGAGGCAGGCTGGCCCCGTGTGCGACAAACCAGGGCAGGAGAAAGACGCTGAGAGTGAGAAACCCGCACAGCAGCGCGTGCCCCAGAAGAATCCAGAAGTTCAGGCCGTGGCGGCGCGACCGGAACAGGTAATCGCCGGTGAGGATGGTGATCGGGGGGATGGCGGGAAGAATGTAGCCCGGGAGCTTGGATTTGGAGAATGTGAAAAAGACGATGGGGATGAGTGCCCAAAGGACAAGGAATTCAGGAAAGGCGTCGCCGGGCCGTTTAGGAGCGGGCTTGTCGGGCTTGGAGTGACGCAGGCGCCACTCTGCCACCGAGGTCAGAATGCCGTCGACCAGGGCACGGATCGCGATTACGGTCCAGGGCATCAGTCCAAGCACGACGACTACAACGTAGTACCAGACCGGTTGCTGATGTTCGTAGCGATTGGTGGCGAAGCGCTCGAGATTGTGTTCGAGAAAGAACTCACGAAAGAAGGTGGGGTTGTCGTGCTGCACTGCGACAAACCACGGCAGAACGATCGCGAAGTAGAGGAGCATCCCCGGCCACCAGAAGGAGCGCCTGAGGATGGACCATTCTCGGCGTAACGCGGCAAAGGCAAGGATGATGAGAAAAGCCAGGAAAGGCGCCACCGGGCCTTTGGCCAACGTGGCCACACCGGTGAAGAAGTAGATATCGAAGAGCCAGAACTTGGAGTCGGTCTCGTACCACGCGTACCAGCCGAGCAAACCGATGCAGAAGGGGGCAGCCATCTGCATGTCCGTGGAGGCGCCGCGGGAGAAACCGATGATGCCGGTGCAGGCGACGGTGATCAGTGCAGCGTCGAGATGGCCTCCTCGGCGGAATCGTCGCATATGCAGATAGATGAGCGCCACCATGATGAAAGCAAAAGTGGCGGAAGGCAGGCGAGCGCTCCAGTCATGGACGCCGAAGTCCTGAAACACGAACATGGCGCGCCAGTAGTAGAGGGCAGGCTTCTCGAGCCATGGGCGGCCGTAGAGATAAGGAGTGATGCAGGCGGTGAGACGGCCTTTAAGCGTGTCTGCGGAATCGAAGCGCCCGAGCATCTCGTGGGCGATTTGGGCGTAGCGTGGTTCGTCGGCGCCCACCAGGCCGAGACCGTCGCCGCCCAGCAGCGGCGTCACCCCATACAGGATGAAGAAGACTGCGAAGACAACGAACACCGAAGCTTCGCAAACAGTGGCCCAGTTCGGCAGCCGTCTCGGCGGGCCTTCTGTCGCTTCGGAAACAGCTGGTTCCAACGCAGTCTCCACGTCCGGGGGTTTCTTCAATGGATCGGCACTCATGCGGTCTTCATGCGGGAGTGAGGGAAACTCCGGGCGAGCAGGTTGAACGTTTCTATGGCGCGCCACCACGAGCAGCGATTCGGGGGGACCGTACGCGGGCGCGCTGCGACCAGAACCAAGGCTAACAGATTCACCTCGAATCTCAAGTTCACCTGGAACCTCAACCCGGCTCGCCTAGGTGGGGGCGCAGCAGGCCGAGAATCTCGTC
This sequence comes from uncultured Occallatibacter sp., assembly GCA_964585715.1. Taxonomy (GTDB): domain Bacteria; phylum Acidobacteriota; class Terriglobia; order Terriglobales; family Acidobacteriaceae; genus Telmatobacter. Next base: position 15,078 of record CAZPEZ010000018.1, on the reverse strand, counting down.
CAGCGCGCGGAGAAGCGGCCCCTCGAGGGTGCAACCGGATGCATTCTCGTGTCCGCCGCCGCCCAAACTCTCGGCGATGGCAGCGACGTTCACTTTGTCTTTGCTGCGCAGACTCACACGGATCTGGCGATCGGGCAATTCGCGCAGAAAAACGGCTGCCTCGACGTCGGCGATGGAGAGCGCGTAGTTGACGATGCCCTCGCAATCCTCTTCAGCGGCGCAGGTGCGCATCATGTCGTGATGGGTCACCCACAGCCAGGCCAGGCGTCCCTCGCGGTGCAGGTTATTCAGCGCAGCGCCCAGCAGCAGCAGCTTGGACATGGGCGCACGAAAGTAGGTGTTTTTGGCGATGCGAACTGGGTCGGCGCCAGCGTGGGTCAGCTCTTCGGCGAGAGCGAAGGTCGAAGCACGCAAGCCGCCATAGATGAACCCCCCGGTATCAGTGAGCAAAGTCGTGTAGAGGCAGGTCGCGATCTCCGGGGTGATGGTGGCCCCGGCAGCTTTGACCAGACGATAGACGAGTTCGCCCACACTGGCTGCGTGGCGGTCGATCCAGTTAATGTGTCCCCAGGCGCGGCCGCTGGCATGGTGATCGATATTGACGATCATGAAGCTTTCCAAGCCACGCAGACGGGTGCGCTCGAAGCTGTCGCACTCGAGCAGAATCGCGGCATCGTAGGGGCCGTGTACACGCAGCGCGGTGCGAAAACCGCCGACGCCCGGCAGATTGCGGTAGACGAGCGGAACGCGGTCGGCGGTGACCAGATCGGCTCGCTTCCCGAGTTGCTCCAGAAGCATGCCCATGGCCAGAACGCTTCCAACGGCATCGCCGTCGGGGCGGGAATGGGAACAGACGAGGAAGCGCTCGCCCTCGCGGATGACGCGAAGGATCTCTTCGACGGGATTCGCGGCGCTTTCGGCGAGTGTGGACTTCGCCGCGGAGGAGACCGGATCGTCCATCGTGCCTACTCCACCTGCGCCTTTTGCCGCTTGCGCGAGCGGTCCATGAGTTGTTCGATACGCGCCTGGAAGCGGCCGGAGCGGTCCGCTAAGAAACTCAATTCGGGGACGTGGCGCACCCCCATACGCTCCTTTAATTCAAAGCGTATGTAGCCCTTAGCCGATTCGAGAGCGGCAATCGTCTCCTCTTCAGCGCGAGCGATGTCGGGAACGGCGTTGTCGACCGCGACGTAGACCCTGGCGGATTTGGCGCCGGGGTTCAGGACGACCTCACTGATGTAGCAGAAAGCGATCCGGGGGTCGGAGAGCTCGCCTTCGAGCATCGCGCCGATCTCTTCGCGAAGCGTCTCGGCTACGCGGTCCTGATGATGTTTGCGTCCTCTATGTTCCGGCATGCGCAGTCTCTTGCGGGGGAAAACTGATCAGGATAACAGAGTAGGTCGGCGGAGGAATGCGAAGGGGTATTGTCCTAAGACAGAGTTGGGACACTAGCATGCGAAGGGAGGTGTTGGTCGCACCCTGCAATGCGCAAACACAAAAGCCCGGTCATCCATCCGGAGCTCTTACTGAATGGGTGTCCGGAAGGCCGCACGCGCCTGCGAAGCTACATCTCTGCGATTAAATCGGAATCTGCGGGAAACTTGCTAGGAATGGACCACAACACGCGAATCGCGCCGCATCTGCTCCGGCGACTCACGTTGCATTTGGATGGCGTACTGCAGTGCTTCGGCGACCAAGGTGCGAATCGTCGATCGCTCTTCCAGTTCCAAAGCCTCTTCGATGGCTCTCAGTTTCTCCACAAGCTGAATTGGATTCATCGCGGCCCGTTACCTCTCACTTTCTAGCATGGGTGAGGCATGCCGCCGGGGATGTGACCGAGCGCACTCCTGTCGAGAAAGCGTCATCAGATGACGAATGTCGGCGGCGGAAAACATCGCGCAGTCCAAGCACCTAAACCTTGTCGTGTCAGCTCTCTACGTAATCCAAGAAGGTGTCGGTCAGCTCCGCACCGAGCTCATTGGCCATGCGCCGGGAGGCGCGCTCGACCTCCTCAATTAATCCGTGGAGATAACTGCGCGAATGCGAGATGGCCACGATGCCCAGCGTGGCCGACTGCCAGGTCACGGCCTCGTCCATTTCGGCGATGGAGATGTTGAACGACTGGCGAAGCTGGTCCTTCATCGAGCGGACGACCTGGCGGCGGTCCTTGAGCGACTGGGCGTGCTCGATGCGAATCTCGAGAGTCAGGTGGGCGACAGGCATAGCAGTCGATCTTTTTGGCTGGATGCCATTCTACGGCTGGTCGTCAAGGGCTGGGCGTGATCTGCAAGAGCAAGGTGGAAGCTTCGGAGTTCCGGTCATCGTAAAAGCGCGAAGGCAACCACTGTTTCTTGTGCATCGCCGCTCTCGGCGAGCAGCCGCTCTTCCAGATCGTGCGGAACGGGCATCTCGCAGGCAGCGATCTCCGCCTCGCTCGCGCCGACAAAGCACAGTTCGCAGCAACCCAGGCCATCATCGACACGCGTCGGCGGACCGAAGACCCTGCAGGTCATCGGACGCCCATCATACACATCGCACAAGCCCGTCTCTGGGTTCAGCGCCGGACAGGGCGCGTCATTGGCAAAGTCCTCGAATCGGGCGCGGTCGTCTTCGGATGTGCCGAGCACGCCGGTCGTCGGATCTCCGGGAAACTCAGACCGAAACTCGGCAATCCAGACGCTGGCGCGCTCTCGTACAGTTTCAGCGGTTTCAGGATCTGCCGCACGCAATGCTGCCTGAAGCCGCGCCACGTCCAGCGCGTTGATGGCGAATGCCCCATTGCAGCACTGGGTACAGCCGGGCTTGCAGGTCAGCCATGCGCCTGCACACTGGGTGGCGTCGGCCAAAGCGGCATCCATAATTTGGACAAGCTCGCTGTCGTCGATCTGCACAAGCCGAGTGTCTCTTGCCGTCAGATCCATCTCGCCAAGCATATCTGAAGCGGACTTTCAGCCGGTGCTTACGGACTTTCTCATCTCCGCCATTTCGATCGGAAATGTTTTGTGAGGAAAGTGACGCTGCACCGACCAGCCATACCGTTCATAGAAGCGAATCGCATCGCCATTGGGCGCAACGACGCGGAGCCGGGCTGTCAGGTAGCCCCATGCAACAATTTCGAGTTCTGCCCTTTCCAGCAGGCGGCGTCCGATGCCAGTGCCTCGATAGCGCCGGTGCACCCAGAGGTCGTCGATCCACTCGTTTTGGGTGAGCACGACGCCGGCGATTGTTCCTCGACAACGGCGACCCAGGCCAAAGACCAGTCCTGGTCACCGAGTGGAAGAGGCGGATCGGCCCACAATCCTCCATAGATTTCATCGACAACGGTCTGAACAAGATCCCGCACGAGGGTACATTCGTCGGCCTTCGGGCAACGAATCTCGATATCAGCGGAAAGCTTGTTCATTTAACGCCCGATTGTAGCGGCGATGGATGCCTATGTCAGCTCGTGCCAGTGCCCCTTTACTCGTGCTATAAGGGGTTGAGGTCGCCGTGCTCTACCTGGAGCGCATCCCCGCCGCCCCACTGGACAGGTTCATCCGCGTGCTGTGGTATGCGCGTGTCAACGATGCTCCGCACAAGCGCGAGCGCGTTCTGCCCGGCGGCTGCGTTGAGGTGATCCTCAATCTAGCGCGCGATTTTTTGTTGGATTGCCCCGAGGGTGCAAACGACCATCGCATGCCACCGGCCCTGATCGTTGGCGCGCGCTCGGTCTACGAGATCATCGACACCTCCGACATGGCCGATCTCGTGGGAGTCGCGTTTGCGCCTGGAGGTTTTGCTCCATTCGCGTCCGATGCGGTCGACGTGTTCAGCAATCGCTCGATCGACCTGACGGACTTATGGGGCTCATCCGTCCGCGGCCTGCGCGACCGGCTGCGCGAGTTGCACAGACCGGAGGAGAAGCTCTACTGCATGGAGCGCTTCCTGCTGTCGCGCTTTGTTCCGCGTATCCTGCAGCCTGCACCCGGTCGCACGCGTGAAGTGACGTTCGCCCTGCAGCAATTCGATCAAGCACCCGGAATCGCCACGGTACGCGAGGTGGCCCGGCAGACCGGGTGGAGCGATCGACGATTCTCTCAGGTCTTTCGCGAAGCCGTCGGCCTTTCTCCCAAGGTATGGTGCCGCGTGCAGCGATTCCAGAAGACCGTGCAGCAGTTGCACGCTGGTCGTGATGTGCGCTGGGCGGAGCTGGCGCTGGACTGCGGCTACTACGACCAGGCGCATTTCGCCAACGAGTTTCGTGCCTTTTCGGGCATCGACGCAACGACCTACTCCGCGCGTCACCAGGGACCCTGGGCCAACCACCTTCCAGCGGAATAGGAGTCCTCTGCGCACCATTGCGAATTTCCGATTCTTCCAAGCGCTTCGCAACGGCGATCTGCAATATTGATGGCAATTGAGGAGGTCGTATGTCAGGTCCCGCACCATCTTCCCCATCCACCCTCATGCCCGCGCTGCGCTATCGCAATGCGCCAGCCGCCATCGACTGGCTCTGCACCGTCTTCGGATTCGAGAGACACGCTGTCTATCCCGGCCCCGACAACACCATCGGCCACGCCGAGCTCAAGCTGGGTGGCGGCATGATCATGCTTGGTTCCCAGAAGGACGATGAGTACGGCCACAGATTCAAATCTCCTGAAGATGTCGGAGGCTTCGAGACGCGGAGCGCCTACATCGTTGTGCCCGACGCCGATGCCGTCTATGCGCGCGCCAAAGCCGCAGGTGGACCCATCATCCGCGAGATTCAGAACACCGCCTACGGCAGCCGCGAGTTCACGGTGAAGGACCCTGAGGGCCATTCGTGGAGCGTGGGCACCTATAACCCGTGGAACGTGCAGGGCTGAGAAATCAGGGAATAGAGATTGGAGATTAGAGAACAACTCAAATCCTTTCGCGATGGAGCTGCGCAACGAGGGGGCGCCAAGCGTAGTCTTGGCGTAGCTTCCCTGGAGGGTTTCCTTGCGTCTGATGCGATTTGTGTTCTGCTCTGTCCTCGTTGTATCGATGGTTGCCGCCGCTCACGCGCAGCAGCCACGCCTGCTGGTTGCGCAAAAGGGCGAGGCCAGTCTCGCGATCGTCGATCCGGTTGCCGGCATGGTTTTCGGCTCTGTTGCCGAGGGCGGTGTGACCGGGCATGAAGTAATCGCCTCGCGCGATGGCCGGACCGCGTTCGTGCCCATCTACGGCAACTCCGGCGTAGGCAAGCCGGGCACCGACGGCAGCAAGCTCGTCGCCATCGACATTGCCACGCAGAAGGTTGTCGGGACACTTGATTTCGGACATGGTGTGCGGCCGCACTGCCCGCAGATCGGCCCGAAAGATGGGCTTCTCTATGTGACCACCGAGCTCGACAAGACTGTGTCCATCATCAATCCCAAAACGCTGAAGATCGTCGGCAGCATTCCCACCGGCCAGCCGGAGAGCCACATGCTGGTGCTTTCGCATGATGGCCGCCGCGGCTACACGGCCAATGTGGGACCGGGGACGGTCTCAGTGCTCGACATCGCGGCGCGCAAGACGCTCAAGGTGATTCCGATCTCCGGCAACACCCAGAGAATTGCAATTTCCAACGACGACCGGTGGGTGTTCACCGCCGACCAGACCAAGCCGCAGATCGCAGTGATCGATACCAGGACCGACGCGGTGGCGAAGTGGATCCCGATTGAGAGGGTGGGGTATGGCAGTGCGCTCACACCCGACGGCCGGTGGCTCCTGATGGCGCTGCCCGATGCCAACGAAGTTGCCGTCGTCGATCTCGCAACCATGCAGGCATCCAAGACCGTGCGGGTGTGCGCCAACCCGCAGGAAGTGCTGGTGCGGCCCGACGGCAAGGCGGCCTATGTCTCGTGCATGAGCGGTGACCGCGTGGCTGAGATCGACTTGGCGAGCTGGACTTTGACGCGGACGATCGCAACCGGGAAAGAAACAGATGGGCTGGCCTGGGCTGCGGGGCAATAAGACGCGAGGCTGGCCTGATCGCAGCCTTCAAGTCGGAACTCGGGCTCACAACCACGCTGCCAGTCGTGTGAACAGGCCCTAATTCGCCGTCGGTTTCTCGGCGTCCTTCGTCTCTGGCTTCGCCGCGCCAGTGTCATCGGGGGGCTTGGAGAGATGGAGTTTGCTCATCTCTTTGGCTCCGACCGATGGATCGACCGGAGTGACTTTGATGCCCGTTGCCATGGTCCCCGCGGTCCATTTGAAGTAATAGGTCTTGCCCGGCTCCGCCTCAAACCGTGCCCGCTCGTTCTCTTTCTGCCTTGCTTGGTTCAGGGCAGCCCCGGCGGACATGATGACGCTTCCGTAGTACATCTTGGGCAATCCGGAGATGACGACCGTCCCCGCCGGCACCTCAATGAATTCATATTCGCTGTTCAGGAGTTTGCCAAGATGCGTGTCGTTGACAAAGACCTCGTCGTGTGAGGCGGAGCCGGTAAATCGATACGTGCGGTAGATACAGACGATTGCTTTCCCGTTGGAGGGCGCAGGCAATACGGCGGGAGTTTTGGAATCCTCTGCGATAGACATGGGCCCTGTGAAGAGAAACGCCATCGCAGTGCATGCGACCAGAAGGCTTGCGTGCGACTGGCAAGCTCTCCGGAGGCACAGCGCTGCAACACTACGAAAAACAGTGCGATGCATGGGAGCGCTCCTTCCCCTGGGTTCGGAATCTGGCGCGCACTATAGCAGGTCGGCGCCTGCCATCGCTGTGAGGTGAAGAAGCTAGTCCTGCAGCTCAGGTACCGGCCCATCCAGCAGCGGATGATCGAGCGCCGAAACCGTTGCTCCACTCTTGCCCTTGAGATCGAAGACTACGATCTCGTTCTCGCCTTCCTTCAACCACACGCCCGGCACATACAGCGTCTGCTGCGGGCCGATATCCCAGAAGCGCCCGAGGCCGTGGCCGTTGATCCAGACCGCTCCCTTGCCCAGCCCGCGCACGTCGAGGAAGGTGTCGCCGGTCTTGGCGAGCGTGAAGTGCCCGCGCTCAAAGCACGGCCCGCTGCATGCGGCTTGATTGAACGAAAGCTGTTCCGACTCTTTCATTGGCAAGGAAAAGATAGCCCAGCTCTCGAGCGGTTTGCCCTGCCAAAGCACTTGTTTGGTAATCCCGGCGCGTTCGCCCCGCAACACAATGGAGAAGTTTACGCGGCCCGAATCCTCCACAAGAATATCGAGCTGCTGGCCCGAGCGCGCGACGTGCAGCGGCATTGCCATCTTTTCCCGCCGCCGGTCCAGACTCCCCACAAACGCGCCGTCGAGATAGACGCGCGCATAGCTGTGCAGCTGGTCCAGAACGAGATCGCCGTCGCCCGCGGTGTTCAGCGTCGTCCGGTACAAGACGTAGCCATAGTTCTGGCCGATGTCTTCCATCGTGAGCGGCTGTGCCGACTTCACCGGTTCAGGCAGCGTGTCCCAAAGAGAGAGCGAAGCATCGAGTCGGGTCTCCGGAATCTTGATCGGCGCCGGCGTCTCCGGAACCGGCGGCGGGGTCACGCCTGTTGCCTTCGCGAGAATGTTGCGGAAGGCGAAATACTTCGGCGTGGGCCGCCCACTTTCATCCAGAGTGGCCTGGTAGTCGTAGCTGGTGACGTCGGGCTCATAGTTCTTGCCGTCCGAATTCGCCCCGCTCATGAAGCCGAAGCTCGTCCCGCCGTAAAACATGTAGACGCTGACGGAGTAGCCCTGATCGACGATCCAGCGGAATTCGGCGATCTGTTGGTTGACATCGCGCGCCTCGTGTTTGCCGCCCCAGTGATCGAACCAGCCATCCCAGTATTCGCCGGCCATGTGCGGCTGCCTCGGGCGCATTTTCAGCACTTTATCGAAGGACTCTTTGGCCTCGCCGGTGCCGAAGTTGACCGCCGCGGGCAGATCGCCAAACGAACCGTTCGGCATCTCGTCGGCGCCATCGGCGGTGTAGAGTTGCGCGCCGGTGAAGCCGCTGTCGACGATCGTCTGACGAATTTGATTGAGGTAGCCGCGATCGTTACCGAAGCTGCCGTACTCGTTTTCGATTTGCACCATGATGATGGGGCCGGCGCGATCGATCTGTAGCGGCGCAAGCTCCTGGCCGAGGCGATGCATCCAGCGCGAAGCAGCAGCGATGAACTTCGGATCGTTCGAGCGCACGACCATAGAGTGGTCTTTGAGCAGCCACGACGGGAATCCACCGAACTCCCACTCCGCGCAGCTGTAGGGCCCGGGGCGGAGATTGACGTAGAGGCCTTCCTCCTGCGCCTCGCGCACAAACTCGGCGACGTCGTAGTTGCCGCCGAAGTCGTAGACGCCCGGTTCGGGCTCGTGGACATTCCAGAACACGTAGGTTGTGATGGTGTTCAGGCCCATCGCCTTGGCTTTGCGCAGGCGGTCGCGCCAGTAGGCGCGGGGCACGCGCGCATAATGCATCTCGCCGGCCAGAACGCGGAAGGGCTTGCCGTCGAGCTCGAAGTGGTCGCCCTCGGCGCGAAAGCTGTGTCCTGTGGCGGGTGCGATCTGGGCGAAGCCTGGAGCGGCGAGGACAAGGGTGGAGAAAAGAGCGACAGAAGCGATTGTCGAGAGTCTCATAGCCGGGCCATTTGAACGATACAGCATGACTGACGTAACTGGCTGTTTGTGGTTGCATCCATAGCAACTCGACGGCCAAGCAAAGCCAAGACTCGCGCGAGGTTATCTGCCTCATGCACCGCAAATGAGGCAATGGGCATTATGTGAGTTGCCCCCACTGAGCGTGCCCAATGTTACTTTTGTGTGGTTGTGTTACTACGCCATGGTCGCGGCGTTCTGCAACAACATGCTTTGATGAAGGCTGTTCATCGGAGACTTCCACGATTTGTCCGGGGAAGCGCAAGGCTCGAAGGTCGGTAGGAGCAGCGGAGCGCTTCAAAGTTGAAATAGATATCCCCGACAGGATCGGCCTCGCTGGGCGGGGCATCCCATAGCCTGCTCGTCTATCCCCAACATCTGCAGAACCCACAACGCCTGAAGACATCCAGCTTCGCTCTGGAATCTGTGTACCTTGAGCCAGGAGCATCCATGCGCCATCGATCTGAACGCCTGCTTTCATCCTTGTTGATCCTCGCCGGTGCGCTCTCCCTTTTGACCGGTTGCAGCAGCAGCTTCAACGTGACCGACCCCGGCTACTACACCGCGATCTCCGCGTCGGCCTCGTCCATCCGGATCGGTCAAACACTTCAGATCGTCAATAACCAGAAGGCCACGGGCGTGCCGCTCACCTTCTATGTCAATGGCGTAGCTGGCGGCAACGCGGTTCTGGGAACGATCGACAGCAACGGGTTGTACACGACTCCCGCTGTTGTGCCGACGCCCAACACCATCACGATCACCAGCGCGGCCAGCAATGCGAGCTACGGCCAAGGTACTGTGGCTCTGTCCGTCCTGAACCCGATTCCGATTCTCAGTTCGGTCACGCCGACCGGGTTCTCCGAAGGCACCACGACGGTGACGATCAGCGGTTCCGAGTTTGTGTATGGCGCGCAGGCGTCGTGGAACGGGACCCTGATTACGACGACATACGTTTCCTCCACGCAGCTGGTCGCGCAGATCGCTGCGCCGAATCCTGGAACCTTTCCGCTGCTCGTGACCAATCCGAATCCGGGTTCGGCGAATTCGGCGACGGTGCAAGTGAAAGTGGCACCGGGCCAGGTGGTCCTGCAGCTGCAGCCCAACGCGGGCATCGATGTGCGCGTCACCAACTCCATCAGCTTCGGCCTTACCGTGCAGGGCACGGCGAATACAGGTGTCACGCTGGCGATCAACGGCGTCCCGGGTGGCAACGCGACGGTCGGCACTGCGGTTCAGAATCAGGACGGATCGATCACCTACACGGCTCCGGCGGTGGTGCCCAGTCCCAACATCGTTCAGATGACGCTCAGCAGCGTCGACAACCCGGCGGTTTCAATCAGCCAGAACATCTCGGTGATGAATCCGATTCCGATCCTGATGTCTTCGAATCCAACTTCGTTCAATGTCGGTTCGGCGTCCGTCGTTCTCACCGGCCAGAACTTCATCAACGGAGCGACGGTGTTGATGAACGGGCAGCCGGTGTCGACAACCTTTAACAGCGGAGCGCAGTTGACAGCCACGGTGAATCCGACACAGCCAGGCACGATCGATTTGCAGGTGCTCAATCCCAATCCGGGGCCGGCGACTTCGGCAGACTTGATCGCCGACGTTGCGGGCGGTGCACCGACGCTACAGGTCAGCCCCACCGATGCCTCGCGGTTCCTGCAGCAGGCCACCTTCGGCGCGACGGACGGCGACATTCATAGCCTTGAGCTGATCGGCTATCAGACGTGGTTGACTCAACAGTTCGCTGCGCAACAGACGGTGATGGAACCCGGCGTCGAGCAGGCGTTGATCCTCGACAATCCCGCTTGCGCCGCAAGCGACGTGAAGTGCAACGCCGCTCTCTTTGTGCAGAACAACCAGGACGAAGAGTTCGTGGAAAATGCCTTCTGGCAAGACAGCCTCTCGGCGAACGACCAACTGCGCCAGCGTGTGCAGTACGCACTCTCGCAGATCCTCGTCATCTCGGGAACCAACCCCGAGGTGCAGAACATGCCCCGCGGCGAGGCCAACTACTACGACATGCTTGGTGCAGATGCGTTCGGCAACTTCCGTCAGCTTTTGCAGGATGTGACGTTGAACCCGATGATGGGCCAGTTTCTGTCGATGCTCGGGAATGACAAGGGCAACGCCAACACCGACCCCGACGAGAACTACGCCCGCGAAGTCATGCAGCTGTTCACCATCGGACTCTACCAGCTGAACAACGACGGCTCGCTCAAGGTCGACGGATCGGGCAACCCGATCCCGACCTATTCGAACACCGACGTTCAGGGCTTGGCCAAGGTCTTTACCGGCTTCGGCTGGCAGATCCCGGGCGACACCACGGAAGCTGGATGGTCGAACTGCTGCACCTATGTCGGTCCGGGAATCGGCGAGGATCTGTTGCCGATGACGGCCTATCCCGATCACCATTCGACCGCCGAGAAGGATTTTCTCGGCGTTACGATCGCGGCTTCCACGAACCCCGACCCCAATGGCGACCTGAAGATCGCGCTCGATACGCTTTTCAATCATCCCAACCTGCCGCCATTCTTCTGCAGGCAGCTGATTGAGCACTTGGTGACGAGCAATCCGAGCCCTGCTTACGTCAATCGCATCGCGACGGTGTTTGAGGACGATGGGACGGGTACGCGCGGCAATATGAAGGCAGTGATCACTGCGATCCTGACCGATACAGAAGCGCGCGATGCAGCCTCCGCTTCGTCGAATCCGCAATACGGCAAAGTGCGCGAAGCGTTGCTGCGCTACACTGAGTGGGCCCGCGCGTTCAGCGCGCAGTCGCGTAACGGCGGCTACTGGCTGGGAAGCTCGGAAGACATGATCTACGGCTTGGGCGAGATGACGATGCGCTCCCCCACTGTCTTCAACTGGTTTGCGCCCAACTATGTTCCGCCGAATACCAGCATTGAGGCCGCCGGACTGGTTGGCCCCGAGTTCCAGATGACCAACGTGAGCTCGGTTGTCGGTTATCTCAACTACATGCAGGACTCGATCGGCGCCGGTGCGCAGAACGGCCCCGACGTGTTCTCGTCCTACGGACCTGAACTCGGCCTGGCCAATTCGCCGACCGACCTTGTGGATCGTATGAATTTGATCCTCATGGCAGGCCAGATGAACAGCACGCTGGAAGGCGAGATCGTAAGCGCCGTGAGTGCCATCGACGTTCCCGCCAGCGGCGATCAGAACGCGATCAACGCCGCGCTGGCAGCGCGTGTTCAAACCGCCGCATATCTGACCCTGGCGTCGCCAGACTTCACCGCACAACAATAGGGAGCCCAACTATGTGCAAGCATGACCACACACGGCGTCAGTTTCTGAGAACGGCTTCGTATGCCTCCATGGCAGGCATCTCGGCCAGCCCATTCCTGATGGGCTTGAACTCGATGGCCGCGATGGCCCAGAGCTCGGCCACCACCGACTACAAGGCTCTGGTGTGCGTCTTTCTGCAGGGCGGCAACGACGGACACGGAAGCGTGATCGCAACCGACGCGGATTCCTACGCGGCCTTCACCGCGGCGCGTTCAGGGGCTCCGGGACTCGCCTATCCTCTGAGCGAGATCCTGCCCATTACGCTCAAGACGCCCCAGACCGGCCGCACCTTTGGCCTGAATCCGGCCCTGACCGGCATCCAGAACCTGTTCAACGCGGGCCGTGCAGCCATCGTCGCCAACACCGGCACCCTGATTGCTCCCGCGACCAAAACGCAGGTGCAAGCCAACTCCGTCCCCCTGCCCGACTCGCTGTTTTCACATTTTGACCAGACCGCGGCATGGCAGGCCATCGCCTCCAACCTCGGCAGCGGCGAACACGTGGGCTGGGGTGGCGCAGTCGCCGATGTCATCGAAAGCTTGAACATGAATTCGAACGCCATGTTCACCTGTATCTCTACCGCCGGCATCGCGCTCTTTCTCTCCGGCCAGACTTCGTTCCAGATCAACTGCACGCCCGCCGGCCCAATTCCGATCAGCGGGCTGGCCAACGCGCCCTTCGGTAACGCCGCGGCGACCAACGCGCTCAACTCGATCCTCAGCGCAGACGAGCAGAACCTCTTTGCCAAGGAATACGAGGTCGTCATCCAGCGCTCGATCGAGGCGCAGCACACCCTGGCGGCCTCGATGCTGCCTGCGGGAGCCGGCGGCGTTCCCAATCCTCCGCAGTTCCTCGATCCGATGACCAACAAGCTCGTCGACAATCCCTTCGGAGCTTCGCTGCAGACCGTGGCCCGCATCATCGGCGGAAAAGCCGGCCTCGGCGTCACGCGCCAGATCTTCTATGTGCAGCTCGGCAGCTTCGATACGCACACCCAGCAGGCCACGCAGCACGCGCGCCTGCTCACGCAGCTGGGCGCCGCGCTCGAGTACTTCGACGGCGTGATGACCTCGATGGGCCTGGGCAACAGTGTGACGGCCTTTACGGCTTCCGACTTCGGCCGCACGCTCACCTCGAACAGCGACGGCACCGATCACGGTTGGGGCAGCCACCATTTTGTCACCGGCGGAGCGGTCCAGGGCGGCGACATGTACGGCCAATACCCTGTGATCGGCGCCAACCAGGCCAACGACGTCGGTCAGGGCCGTCTGATTCCGACCACTTCGGTGGATCAGTATGCGGGCACACTGGCGCGTTGGTTCGGCCTCTCCGACGGCCAGATTCGCCAGGTCTTCCCGAACTTTGCCAACTTCGGCTCGAGCCCGTATCTGGGAATCATGGGATAAGCGCGAAGCGTGGATTGCAACAGACACAAAGAGTGGCCGAAAGGCCACTCTTTTGCGTTGGTACCGGAAGGCAAAATACCCATTTTTGCGAAGTACTTGCCTCTCCGCGCGCACACTATCTTCAATGAGCCCGGAGGCCTTCAATGCCACAGCCAACGCTCGCCAAAGCGATCCTGCCGTTGCCGACGCATGCTTCTGGGTGCAATCACCGGTACGGATGGCGCTCGCCTTCTCTACTCCCCGCCAGTTTTGCCCACACCACCTTGCGCGACCGGACGCAGAAGAAGTCCGGCGGCACCGCCTGAGGAGGCCCTCCCCCCCCGGGGGTCAATTCACCGTTTCTTCGCTATTGGAGTTCAGAAGGAGTGAATGATCCGTGGGACGCCGGGACGAGAAGCTATAAGGTCTTTGCGCAGGGCGCGCTCTTGATCAGAGTCGAGTTTGCCGACAGTTGAGAGCGATTCATCGAGGGCATGTTTACTCTTGGGCGCGTTTGCTCGCGTCGATCACGTTCTTAAGATCAGAGGCCATTCCCTTCAGGTTGCCAATAATGATGTTGTATCGGCGGACTGCGGCCTGTTTCTGTAGAGGGTTAGTCGAAGCGTCGGCAATCTTTTCGGCGAGCTGCTCTTTCTCGACTCTGGCCAAACGGATTTGTTCCCGCACTTCAGCTAGGCGAGGCCGTTGGCTATTCACGGGTGTCAACCGGATGCTTTCGCATATTGCCATTGTGCGCCTCATTGCATGAGGGCGCGTCAAGTCCTTCCTGATTCTCTTCAAAAAGGCACTGCCCACGCCGCTCAACTCATGGCCCAACAGAGTCACGCTGGACTGCGATTAAACTGATTCACGTTGCGGGGCTTCTTGGTTTCTACTCGTTCTCGGAACGGTCTCAGCTCTAGCAATTCCTCTATGACATACGCGCCTGTGGTTCCGTCTGAGAACGTCACAATCAGGCCGTCATCCCCGTCGCGCGCTGTGGTGAGTACATGAATTGAATCGGGCATAGAAAGGCGATACTCTCTTTAGGTCCGAGAATCTGTGTCGTTTTGCTCAGTAGCAGGATCATCGTTTCGCCCCTAGCTGCGTCACTGTATCTTCGACCACACGCGTTTCATCCAAGATCGCTTCCAGCGCTTCGCGCCTCGTTCCGTTTCTCGGGAGATACAGGAGAAGACAGGACCGACCGCAAACGCATTTCGCGCCGATGCAGTACGACGAGCGTTGTTTCCAATTCAGCGATAGTCTGCTTGCCGGGCTGTTCCATGAAACGAATATAGGCCTTTGCTGACGGGTATATCGTGAACAACCGTCAGGACCGCGCTACGGTGTCTGCGTGCCAGCTTCAACGCATCCCGCCGGTCGGTCTTCACCCGATCTGCGGGCATCTTCGGAACCAGGCTCGGCGCCAGCACTACACAGTCGACTCCTAGCTGCGTCAGTTGCCAATAAAGCACGAATCCTGTCGGCCCTGCTACATAGCAGGCGCGTAGCTGCTCGGGCCAACCAAGCCTCTTGATCAACTTGCGGATCGAATCTTCACGGTTGGCGATCGTACCAAGGCTGCGCACCTCGCCGTCCGGCTCGGCTATCGTTTCCGCATGGACATCTAAACCCAAAAATCGTAACTTCTCTCTCATGACCGGCTCCTCCGCTTGTGGCTCTGGACTGTAGTTCCTCAAACAAACTCAGCCTAACCCACGACTAGCGCAGCGGGCCGGTCACTCCATAATGACTACTCAGTCAACACCCGCCGCCCTAACGTCAACAACGC
>CAZPEZ010000017.1:0-58626 GCA_964585715.1 uncultured Occallatibacter sp. | reverse complement strand
CCGTCTATTACTATCAAGGGCGCGTACGGCAAGGAATGAATAGCGAGGGGTTCGCGGAGTTTTATAAGACCTATCTCAGCATCCGCGGGCAATCTGCAGACGATCCGCTGGTTCGCGACATCCAACACCGCATTTTGCTCTTTCGGTGATTGGCATGCAAGCCCGTAACCGGCATGCTGGATACGATGAGAAAACCGACCCGGCCGGTGCCCAGAAGACACTACAACGCTTCGACGTGAAACTGATGTGCGAAGAACCCGGTGACTGGTGCCAGCTCCGAAAAGCTGAGAGCGAGGCAACAAGAAGAGTGCCGGCCGTTAACGGCACTCGTCTTTCCATCCTCAAAGTTTCCCTAACATGCTCGCGTCTTTCTTGCCGACTCACTGCGGCTAATTTCCCGAGAGCGTAACCGACTGCGTGCCGGGCGGAGCAGTGTTGTCGGTGACTGTCAGGCTGGCGGAAGCGGTCGCGCCGCCGGAAGTGAATTTGACGGAGATGGTGCAACTCTTGCCCGCCGCGAGCGAACTCGACGAACTCGGGCACGTATTGGTTTCGGTAAATGTGCCTGAGCCTGTGATGCCTATGCTCGCGATGATCAGCGGCGTTGTTCCCGTGTTGGTGAGGGTTGCGGTTTGCGTTGAGCTGCTCTTTTTGGCCACCGTTCCGAAGTTCATGCTGGCTGGAGTGAGAGTTGCCGTAGAATACGTCGCGCTTACGCTCCTGGTCACTTGCGGTGCGGCCGTGTAGTTCGAGTTGCCTGCCTGGTTGGCGATCACCGAGCACGTTCCCGTGCCGCTGGTCATCGTGTAGGTTGCGCCTGAATTGTTGCACGCTCCGGAACTGGTGAAGGTCACCGCGAGCCCGCTCGAAGCTGTCGCCGCCACCGTGAAGCTGGTCTTGTAGGCGGCCGACGATGGAGGGCTGGTGGTGAATGTAATGGTCTGCGCGGCCACAGTTGCGGTTGTCGTCTTCGTAACCCGCGGCGCTGCCGAGTAGTTAAGGTTGCCGGTCTGGTTGGCGATCACCGAGCATGTGCCCGTGCCGCTGGTCATGGTGTAGGTTGCCCCTGAATTGCTGCACGCTCCGGAACTGGTGTATGTCACTCCGAGCCCGCTCGAGGCCGTGGCCGTCGCTGTGAAGCTGCTCTTGTAGGCGGCGCTCGCCGGTGGGTTGTTGAGAGTGATTGTCTGCGGGGCCAATGTTGCGGTTACGGTCTTTGTGACCTGCGCCGCCGCCGCATAGGTCGAGTTGCCGGCCTGGTTGGCGATCACTGAGCACGTGCCCGTGCCGCTGGTCATGGTGAAGGTTGCGCTGCCCGCCGGGACGCTGCACGCTCCGGAAGCTGTAAAGGTGACCGGGTTCCCGCTGCCGCCGCCCGTAGCCGCCACCGTGAAGCCGCTGTTGTAGACGGCCGACGATGGAAGGCTAGTGAACGTGATCGTCTGCGGTTCCAGAACGGTCGCACTCAGCGTGACCGGCTGCGGGCTGCCTGGCGAGTTATCCATGACCTTCAGGGTTGCGGTTTGTGGTGTGCTGTAGTACGTACCGGCGAGGAAGGAGACAGTAATCGTGCAGGATTTCCCCGCCGCGAGCGACGACGGACAGAGATTGACCACAACGAACTCGTCCAAGCTCTCTGCCTGCAGAAGCGAAATGAGAGGCGTGCTGATTGTGGCAGTCGCGCTTCCGGTGTTGCTCACGGTCACGGTTTTCGTCGTGATGCTGTCCAGATTCACCGGGCCGAAGTTGATACTGGATGGAGACACGGTGATAAATGGTCCATTAGCAATGGTCAATGTGCCGGGCACGTAGAGGAAGGAGTAGTTCGCCGCGGCCAAAGTACCGGTCGACACCGTGATCGGATAAGCGCCGACAGCGCTCCCTACAGTGGCAGTTGTGGACAGCTCCGGTGTGCCGCTGATCGCGGTATAGGAATCCCCGTTGACCAAGGGGCCAAAGGTATACGTCAGCGTCGGAATGCCTTGTTCGTACGCAATCGTGATGGGATTTGCCGTCACCGTAAGCGGCGCCGTCGAAATGTTGAACGACTCCGTCGCCGAGGCGGCGCTGTACGTGTTGCCGTTTGCCGGTCCCCCCATCGCCATCGCCGTAATTTTGCACAAGCCGGCGCCGGTGATGGTTACCGTTGTTCCACTCACCGAACACGGCTGCCCGCTTGCGGGTCCCGAGAAGCTGACCGGCAGTCCGACGTTCGATATTGCGCTCACCGTGAAGGGGAGGCCGCCATACTGCGCGCTCGGCAACGTTCCAAAGGTGATCGTTTGCGATTTCGTGGCGGAGCCCTGCGACGATATCGTGAATGTTCCTGACACGGGTGTGGCCGCACTGTAGGCGGTTGTGGGGGGTGGCACGGCATTGCTATCGCCCGCTTGCGACGCGGTGATGGTGCAGCTTCCCGTACTGTTGAGAGTCACCGTGGCTGAGGAAACGCCTTGAGCGTTGATCGATGAGCTTCCTACGGAGCAAGGTCCCAAAGCCGGAGCACTGAAGCTCACCAACTGCCCATTCGCAGTGCCATTGGACTCGGCAGTCGCAGTGACGATCGTAGGTTGCGAAGCTCCAAGCGTGGCGGAACTCGGCAGATCAAGGACAATTGTCTGGTTAAGCGCCAGCACGGCCGGCGGCGACGGTGCGCTCTGGCGTTGCGTCATATCGATTGGTACAGGAAGCAGGGTGGTCGCGATCGTGTAGATCAAGGTTCCATTGGTGGGAGGGTTCGTGTCGGTAAACGTTGTCGCCGGTGCGTTTCCGCCCACGCCACTGACGCTGCCAATCGCTACCGGCGGCCCGGGCACTGTCGATGGCGGGACAATCACGCTGCGAGAGATGGTGTAGGTTTGAACGACACCGAATGCCGGCGCCATCCAATTGACTTGGATACTAGGACTTCCTGGCATCATCGTATAGGTGGCTAAAGGTGGCGGCCTGACGATTGAGTTGGCGGTCAAATAATCCAATTCCGTGGTGGCGCCGCCGCCGCCCCCGAAGGTGACGCCGCCGCCGCCGCCAAAGGTGACACCACCACCGCCACCGAAGGTGACGCCGCCGCCGCCGCCAAAGGTGACACCACCGCTGCTGTACGAAGTTGCGTTTGCCAGCGATGCGAACTCATCACTGGTGGCGCCCACCTGACGCAGGTCGAGGTTGACCTGGTCGTTGTATCCTCGCAGCTGCGTGTACGAATTCGGCTCGTCGAAGGTGATGTTCTGCTCGTCCATCCACCCCGGACTGCTGGTAATGGACCCATTCACACGATATCCCGTATCACCGGTGAGCGGAGAGCCGTCACAGTGCATCGTGGCTGGACTCGTCGTCGAACTGGGCGCGTTGGGTGTGTACCAGGACGAGGTCGGGAACGTGGCAGGAGCGTTCAAGAAACCAGCATCTGTGTCGTAAAGTTGGGTCACCTGAGCTAACGAATTCTCGAACAATTCGGTGAGGGTCTGGTTGGAGTAAGAAATAGCTCCGTTCGGTCCCACCCCATCGAGCTGGAAGAGATAGTTCATCGTGCTCTGATAGTTCGGCTTGCAGTTGACTTCATAGGTCGGGATGTAACTTCCGGTTGTCTGAAGGCTGTCGTAGTAGAGCCCGCCGTGGGTCAACCCGAGAGTATGGCCAAGTTCATGGAACAGCGTGCCGGCTACTACGGTGGCCGGCTTACTCATGTCCTGGTTCGAATTCTGCGCCCAAAGGCCGAGGCTGACGACGGAATCGGAGCCGCCCACATCGGAGTAACCGGAGATGCTTGTTACCGTCCCGGACGTGACACCAATCGTCGGTTCAGACAATGTGTTGTTGGGATAGGACCAGTTGGGCACGGTCGAAGGAGTTGTCAGGTAGATTGTTGTCAACCCGCTATCGCAGCTATTGGTTGCGTAGACCCCATTGAGGTTCGGGTTTCCAAGTACGCCAGAAATTGTGACGCGGGCTGGGCAAGAACTGCCCAGGCCGGTCGTAACCAGGGAGGTTGAGCCGTTATTCACGGTGATGGACGTCAACGATCCAAACCAACTGTTCCAGGCCGGTATCGCAAGAGAGTAACCGAACAGAACGTAGTGATAGCTGTCCTTCTGGCCAAGCGGGAAACGAGTTGCGCAATTGGCGATCGATGGGCTCGCCGTGCAGGCACTGAAATTGGCCGGCCATATCTTCGACAGTTCCACGCCGCCATTCCATGCGACCACCCCCGGCTGAGGCGCCGCCGTGGTGCTGGGGAACTCGCAGAGCACCGATGCACTGTCCGTGCACGTGTACGTGCTTTCAAGAATCGCGTTTCCGGGTTTCAGATGGAGGTGCACTCCACTATTGAGGAATGCCTGGGTGACCATCGCCAGTGGATCGTTGCCCTGGGCATCGGGTGAGGGGTACAGATTCGGCTGGGTGAAATCGCATGTGACGCCGTCTGCGAGGAGGGCAGAGCACATGTAATCGAATTGAACAAAGAGGTCCTGTTCATGGGACTTTGCGCCCGGCAACGACACAAACGATCCGGTCTTTACGTCGTAATATCCCGGGGTTCCGTAATTTGGATCGCCTGCCGGCGGCCCAGCCTTCCAGGCGTCCAGAATTCCATCGCCATCGCTATTGTTGACAGGCGTGCTGAGAACGACCGCAGCGTAGGCGTTGCCGGTATTCAGCGTGTCGATATATTGGTTCGACTGCGTGATCTGAGCGGATCCTGAGGTGTTGTTCCAGGTTTCGCCGCCGGCGTAAATGGCGGTAAGCTCGCCCTCTCCCGTGCCGTTCGCGCCGCCCACTGCGTCATAGAATCCCTGCACGGCCTGGGGTATGGGGCCGGTGGCAGCCGTTGGCGTTACCAAACCGTTGTAGAGGACTACGGACTTGAGGGGGAAATTCGGAGACAAAACACGATAGATCACCACGAGGCTCGCACCCTCGGGGATCTGCTGCATGGTTCCTCCGTCGGGCACAGAGACCGTGAAAGTGCCCGAGGCGTAGCGTACGGCGTTGGGGCCCGGCGTAATCGGAAAATAGTTGTTTACATTGGCCCGATACGCCCGCAGCGTCCCCGTATTCGCGCCGTCGTCATACATGGGCACACCGCTCCCGATCTGTTGCCCGGTAATGGAATAACCCAAGAAAGTGGCATTCGTGGATGAAGGCGATGACGTATTCTCTATCGCTTCCCAGTACAGGTAAGCGGCGACAATATCGGCGCCGTCGGGAACACCTTGACCGCAGGAGCAAGTACTGAGATCGGGAATGGTGATGGTTCCGGTGGCCATCCCGTTCGTGACCGAAGCCCCTCGCAGATTGACTCCGGCGGAAGCATAGTCGCCGGTAACGAAGTAATTGTTCTCGAGCGTGAGTTGATCGGATGCGGGCGGCGGCCCATTTGAGACGACGAGGTTCACTAGCGTTCCGCCTAGCGCTGTGGTCTCGGCGTTAGGATTCTGGCTGATTACACTTCCGGATGCCACGGTGTCGCTGTATTGCGTAGTCACCGTTCCTAAAACCAGACCCGAAGCGGTGATGGCTGTAGTCGCCGCCGGCGTTTGCGTCAACCCAACCACGTTAGGGACGGTCACATTCGAGAAAGCAAAGCCGGCGGAAACGCTTGTAGCCGCGCTCACACTCACGGTGCACATCGCGCTCGTCCCTGAGCATGCGTCGCCCCAGCCCGTGAATGCCGACCCCGGGTACGCATTCGCCGTCAGTGTTACCTGTCCTCCGCTTGCATCGTTCTCTGAACACGTCCCCGAAACGCTCCCACCGCTGATCGCGCAGCTAATCGCTGGAGAAGCCGAAGAATTGGATGTCACCGTGCCGCTGCCGGAGCCGGTTTCCGTCAGGGTCAACGGGTAAAACTTGGTGAAGCTCGCGATGATCGTTGTATTCGCGTTCAGCGACCACAAGCAGCTGCCGGAGCCGCTGCAAGTGCCGCCGCTCCAGCCGATGAATGTTGATCCCGCGGCCGGCACCGCCGTGCAGTTCCCTGTAGTCCCTGACGGATAGGTATTCGAAAAGCAATTCGAACCCGACACTGTGCCACTGCCGCTGCCGGCGGTGCTTATCGTCAGCGAGTAGCCGCCGTTTCCCCCGAGGATTATGGTCTGCGTCACGGGAGCGCCGTTCAGAGCGTTGTCAGTGATGACAGCGGTGCCGACGAGATTGCCAATGGACTGCGGCTCGAAATCGAAGCTCTCAACGCAACTTGCACCCGGAACGAGTGCGATGGTGCCGCAAGTGGAACTTGGGTCTACCGCGAAGTTCGGGCTCGCGGTCAGCGCGGTCGAGCCCGTCAGTTCTTGGTTGCCGACATTTTGAATCGTGACGGATTGCGGGCCGTTTTCGCCGCCTACTGTCGTCGAGGCAAAGCTCAACGAGGGCGCCTTCGAGCGGTTGACCTCCGCAATTTCGCCGTCGTTGGTATCCGTGATAAAGATATCGCCCGCGCCATCCACCGCCACTCCCCATGGATAACCGAATCCGGTGCCCACCGTAGTCTGGCAGCCGGCGATGGTGCAACCGGCCGGAACCTCCACCACTCTGCTGTTGTACGTATCCGCGATGAAGACATCGCCCGCCGCGTCCACCGCCGCACCCCGCGGGTTATTCAATCCGGTACCCACACCGGTCTGGCAAGCGGAGCTGACACAACCGGCGGGAATCTTCACCAGTTGGCTGTTGCTATCAACGATGAAGACATCCCCTGCGCTATCCACCACCACAGTATTGGGGTTATTCAGTCCGCTGGCCACCGTGATTTGGGGGCCTCCACCGGCTGGAAGCTCCAGCACTCGGTTGTTGTCGGTATCCGCGATATAGAGATCGCCCGCGCCATCCACCGCCACGCCGTACGGAGAACTCAGTCCGCTCGCCAGAGTCGTCTGGGGGCCTCCACCGGCCGGAACCTCCACCACTTGGTTGTCGCCGGTATCCGCGATGAAAATGTCGCCCGCGCCATCCACCGCCACGCCGTAAGGGCCATGCAAGCCGGTGCCGACCGTCGTTTGGGCGCCACCACCAGCCGGAAGCTCCACAACCTGGTTGTTGAGATTTTCCGCGATGAAGAGATCGCCCGCTCCGTCCAGGGCCACCTCTCTCCCTGCGTACACTCCGTTGATGCCGACCAACGCGGTCTGTATGCCCGGCCCGAACGCGACCGCGGGTCCATAGCCGATGCCGTAGACGAACTGAGTCAGCAACACTTGGCCGGTGTCGCCGAGGAGTTCCACCGCGCCCAGGCGCAAACCAGGCGCGGTCGGGGAGAAGGTGGCGTTCACCGTGCAGGATTCGCCCTGGGTGAACTCGCCGATGCACGGGCCGCTGGTGGGGACAGAGAAGTCGAGCCCCTGGGCGCCTTGCGTCAACGCCAGGATCTGGCTGACGGGAGTTGATGCCGCAGTGAAATTGAAGGTCACCGGGAACGTATTGCTGCACGGCGCCGGTGTGGTTGCTTCCGGCGGGCAGACGTTGGCGTCGCCGAAACTTTGCGGCGAGAAGGTCCAGCTCAGGATACTGCTGTTTTCAGAATCCGCACCGGTCGCCGCAGTGAAGCCGACATAGGCCGAGTTGCTGGTTAAACCGATTGAAGTCATATTGAAGGGCACGCCCGCGGGAAACAGGTCAGTGCCATCCAGAATCACATCGAGGCATCCCGCAGAACCGGAGCAATTGGTTTGCGATGCTGACGGTTGAGTGGTGTAGGTAACCGTCGCCGTGTGCGCGCTGCCATTCGCCAAAGAGATGCTCGGGCTTGTCAGAGTGTTTTCCGCGATCACGCAGCCTGGCGTGCCTGCGCCCTCGCCGCCGGGCACGTTCTCGCAGTTCGGGCTTGCTCCATTGCTCGCAATGAATACGCTGTTACCGGGAGGATATTCATTACCGTCGCCAATGTAGGTCTTGAACCCTATGGCCAAACTGTTCGGGATACCGCCAGTGGCACCTCCGCAAAAGTAGTTATTTCCAGATTGTGGATCATCGGCGAATCCCATCCCGCAGCCGCCCGGACCCAGCGCGCTCGTTCGGGCAGGCGAGTTTTGGACCAGGAATGCAAAGCCGTCGGCCGAGCCATCTGTCAACTGAAACGTGAAAGTGCTGGAAAAGGAACTTCCAACGAGCTGTGCGCCGGTGTACCAGACAGAACCCGCCTGACCCGTCAAAGCCGGGGTAACCTGCAGCACGCCCGTCTGGAAGCTGGCGTCTCCGTTCAGCGCAAGGCAAGCATTCGAAGAAAAATCCGGCGAGTAGCTGGGGGGAGCAGAGCAGCTCTGCGCCCGGGCGGCAGCGCTTCCCGCGATCAGAGTCAGGGCGACCAACGCCGCCAGCGTCATCGACCTCGCGCTTCCGAGATTTATCATCAGCGCCGCTCGAAAGCGGGCCACGCCTCGTGCCCACGCGCCGCCCCGCTGCGACGTTTCGATCAGCGAGCTGCATTGCCCATCGCGGCAATTGATTGAAGCAATGGATGGGACTGCGAAACACACATTGGTGGCCGAGCCGGCGGACTGATTGCTCACGTGAGATCTCCTGGAAATCGGCTTTCGGTGATTCAGCTGTGCCTGAACCTCTAGGCTGAGTTTGATGTGCAAGCCGTTGATACCTGACCTTGCGTAGTCGCAGGCGCATTGAAGTCGTAGTAGGTGACTTGCTGGGCCGTGCCGCTCCGCGGAAGAAGAATCGCGAGGGCCAATCCACAAAGAGCCGCAATGAGGTGCCGTTGGAATCTGGGAAAACGCATGGTCATCTCTAAGGAGCTGCTCCGCATCGGGGAGCCCCTCGGTAAACAGGTTCATGGCCCACATTCCGAAGGTTGAGAAAACTGAAAGAAAGTTGTAAGCGATGAAAACAATGGGGATTTGGCCGCAGTTTGTGGTCGCATCATAAAGACTTGCCATTCTAAGGGGCAATAACTCTTCAATAACCAAACATGGGGAGAAGGTCACGCGTTACCTGTGCGTCGCCCGGCAAGCCGAGCACAGGAGAGCCACCACAAGTTACAAATGCATGAAGAAGGGGGGAGGGCGACGACATACGAGCGTTGACAAGGGAATGCACAATTCGCTATTTTCCGTAGGGAAATTATTTCATTCGACATATCGTCTGCGGGACTTCGGGCGACGGCGGTCGCGCTTGCCACGCTTTCGAAACGCCGTTGTTCTTCTGAAAATGAGGTAGCCTCCAGAGGACGCCGCGTACGCAATCTGTTAGTCAGGATGAACTGCCAGCAATCCACAGTCGCAAGAGAGGATGTTCGATGACATCAGTTGTCGCAGGAATTGGATGGCACATTGTAGGCGCGAGTATGGCCGCATCGTTTTACGCGCCCATCGAACGAGTAAAGCAGTGGTCATGGGAGACGACCTGGGCGGTTGCGGGCCTTTTCTCGTGGATTCTCCTTCCGATCGGCGTGAGCCTTGTGCTTCTTCCTGACTTCCAGAGCTTCTATACGGGGATAGGAACATCGCTGCTGATTCGAGTTGCGCTGTTTGGCGCCATGTGGGGGGTGGGCAATGTCAGCTATGGATTGACGATGCGCTACCTCGGCATGTCGTTGGGGATTGGGGTTGCCATCGGCGTAACACTCATCGTGGGAACGCTGGTGCCGCCTTTGATGCACGGACAGGGCGCGATGCTCTTCACAACCAGGAGCGGACTGATCACGATGACGGGCGTGCTGGTGGCTCTGTTTGGGGTTGCCATCGTCTCCTGGGCGGGACATCAGAAAGAAGTTCAGTTGAAAGGGCACCTCGAGGAATTCAACGTGGGCCTGGGTTTGTTGCTTGCTGTGATGTGCGGAATTTTCTCATCAGGCATGTCGTTCGCCATCGACGCGGCGCAACCGATGCAAGCAGCCGCCCTGTCTCGGGGCGTGAACCCGCTGTACGCAGCATTGCCCAGCTACGTGATCATCATGGGCGGGGGCGCGGTGATTAACATGGCTTACTGCTTTATTCGGCTCGCGGTTTTGCCGCGTCTCTCGTTGCGTAACGACCTCAGCCAGCCTGGACCGACGCTGATGAGGAACGCGGCGCTGGCCTCTACCGGCGGAATCATGTGGTACCTGCAGTTCTTCTTCTATGCCTGGGGAGCAGCCAACATTCCGCAGCACCTTTCCTACGTGAATTGGATGCTTCACATGAGCATCTACGTGCTTTGCGGAAGCCTGGTGGGGCTGGCACTTGGCGAGTGGGCTGGCGTACAGAGCCGTTCCCTTCGTTTGCTCTGGGCCGGAGTGCTGGTGATTATTGCGGCAGCGAACCTGGTTGGATTGGGAATGGCCTCGTAGACTAGCGCCTGTATCTATTGTTCGGATGTAACGCCGAGTTGTTGCGGCGTAACGTCTTGCACCTGATCCGGCTTTCTGAGGTCTGAAGGCGTGGAAGTGTGAAGCCGGCGAAACTCCGCCAGCGCTCGTTGCTGCTCCTCTCTGTTTCCAGACCCACGCTCAGCCAGTGAGAGCCTATACCACGCGACTTCATCGTCAGGACGGAGCTTCGTAGCGTGCTCGAGCGGAGCGACAGCGTCCCGAGGAGCCTGACTCTCAAGCAAGACACCTCCGAGCCCCACCAACGCCTCTTCAAAATCTGGAAAGTTCTGAAGTACCTCTTCGAATCCCCTGCGAGCTTTCTCACGGTCGCCCGATTGCGCCGCGATATTCGCTAATTCATACGCGGCGTTGCCACTCCGTGGATCAACCTCTAGTTCCGCATTGAATTCCTGGAGGGCAGAATCGCGATCCTGGGAATTCCCGTTTTCCGTAAACCGGGTAAGGTAAATCCTCCCAATGCGGTAGTGGATGCCAGGGCGACGAGGTTCCAGCTCGATCACATGCCTGTAGGCGATGATTGCCGCGTCGTAGTTCTTCTGGCTCTCATTGGCTTCGCCCTGGGCTTGCAGCATCCAGATCGAATTCGGAGCCTGATCGTGGAGTTTCTCCATAACGATATAAGCGTAGTTCCCATAGATGCGGCCCGTATGGTAGAGCACCTCTGGATCATCGGGATAGAGCTTGTTCAGCTCCAGGGCAGTCTGGACCGCATCTGGATCTCGTCCGAGGGCTGTGTAGGCGCGAAGTAGCTGGAGGCCGCACATCCTGCGCGTCATGGAATCGGCAGATGGCTTGAATCCCTTTTCGAGCTTGGGAAGTGCTTCGTCGAACTGACCCAGTTCGGCGAGCGACAGACCCAACAGGCTGTCGATGCGCGGTAGACTCGGCTTCAGCTTCTCGGCCTTTTGACTCTCGCTGACCGCTTCATCGTAGTTCTTCAGCTTGAAGCAAATCGCCGCCAGCGTAGCGTGCACCTCGGCGACTTGAGGTTCTATCTGGGCCAGTTGCTCGAAACTCTCCTTCGCATCAGCCATGCGGCCCTGTGCCATGGCCTGTTGCCCTTCAGACGCAACTTGCGCAGCCGCGGCATCGTTGGCTTGTGCGGCTGCCGTCGTTATGAAAGCAAGACACAGAATCAGGACCCAAGCCTGCGAACCAAGACGGACCATGAGGTGAGTTTATCCCCAAAAAGAAGCTCCGCCATAGAAGGTCTATAGCGGAGCCAGGGTGCAATTGGAAAGCCGATTCAGAAGGTGAACTTTCCGCTCAGTTGGATGATGCGGGAGAGCGCAGCACTGGTGAGCAGGCCTCCCGTGGAATCGCTGACGCCGTTATCAATCGAAGATCCGCCGCCCGATCCACTGCCGATCAAGGCGCCGGTTGAGACCACATACTGGTGATGGTTGAAGGCGTTGAAGAAGTCGCCATTGAACTTGAAGGCGACCTTCTCCGAGATGTGGAAGTTCTTGCCGATTCCCATGTCCCAGTTGTTAAGGCCAGGTTGACGCAAGAAGTTACGTGCAGTGGTTCCAAAGGTCCCGAGCCCCGGCTGCGAGAAGCAAGCGATGTTGATGCGTTGGAACTTCTGGGTAAGGTTGGCAGTCGGATTGCAACCCGATACGCTGTCGGCGCGCTGAGACGGAGTATTCAGCACGCTGTCAATGTCCGAGGCGTTGATGCCGTACGGGAATCCTGCCTGGAAGGTTGCGATCCCGGTGGTCTCCCATCCGCCGATGATGAGGTCGGTTGCATGGTTTACAGTGTTGGCGATTTTTGCGCCGCGACCAAAGGGTAATTGATAAACGTAGCTGGCAACGAATCTCTGGTTGACATCGAAATCCGACAGACCGTAATCCAACGATGGATCATGGTTGTTCATGAATCCCTGGTAGCCCGAGCCGGTAGCGCCTACGCCCGCTGCCGCGGATTTGTCGTCCTTGCTTTGCGCCCAGGTGTACACCGCAGTCGCCGCGAGGTCACGTGCGCGATGTTCGAACTTTACGTTCATCGCGTTGTAGTGCGAGTAACCGTGCCAGTCGCTGTCGATGTAGTAGTTGGTGAAGTTCGGGTAAGGCAACCGGCTGGCGTTGCTGCAGGGAGCCACAGTAAGGTTTACATACTTTCCACCCACCTGCTCCTGGCAGAACGCGACGCTGGCGGCTGGGATCGGATAGGGTTGAGCAATGTTGCGGCGATCGAGCAAGTGAACTGCATGAGTTCCGATGTAGTTCACCTCGAGGGTAGTGTTGGGCGCCAGCTCTCGCTGCACCGATCCGGTCCACGACTGGATGTAAGGGTTGAGCGGATTCTCCGATTCGATCACGGCAATGAAGGTGAGCGTCGATGCCGGGAACGGCCCGAGGGTCGAGTAGGCTGGGAACATGTTGTTGCTCAGCTTCGGCACTCCAGCGTTGGTCGACACATTGAGACTGTTGCGGATCGAGTAGGGGTAGATGTCTGCAGAGTCGTCGATCTCACGGCCTTCCGCCGAATCATAGAAGATACCGTATCCACCGCGAAGGACCGTCCTCTGCGAGAGCCGGTAGTTCACCCCAACTCTTGGAGCGAACGGCGTCTTGGGCCCCGGATGCGGAACCGAACCGCAGTACCGAAGGATCCCCTTGCCGTTAGCGTCCACGCCGGGCGCCACACCATCTGTTGTGAGCTTCGGATCGGCGTAGCAGAGACCGCCGTCGGCGTTTGTTGTGTCGAGCCAGAAGAAGTGATTGGACGCTTCGTACGCGGCGGCACGATAGTCCCAGCGCAGGCCAAGACTCAGCGTCAGCTTCTGGTTGACCTTCCAATCATCCATCGCATACGGGGCGAAGTAACTGAAGACGTGATCCTGCGGATTGCCGGCTGTGTTCGTCGGACTCAAAGGACCGGGCACAAAACCACCCACGTTGTTGTAGTAGCCCAGAAGCATGTCGGCTACGGCATTGCCAGTGCCGCATAGGCCCGTTGCGTTGGTACATCCGAGGGACCCTGTCACCGTCGATCCAGAGAAGCCCCAGTCACCGTAGAAGTCGTCATCCAGGTTACGGACCAGGTGCCAGCGCCGATAGTCGACGCCGAACCCGAGGGTGTGCCTTCCGCGGACAGAAGTAAACCCATCCGCAAACTCCCAGGTTGGCCCAATCGATCCGCTGTAGGAGTTGACCGAGCCGCCTCCGCTGCCAAACGTTGACAGGCCCACGTTCGGCCAGGTCTGTTGCAGGGCGGAGAAGTGGGTGAACGTACCGGTCAACGCCAATTGCGAGACTGCGGCCGAGGACATGCTCGGGCCACCCTGCGGAGCATCGGCTTCGAGTTTGCCAAAGCGGAAGTTGTTCACACTGGTTTTGCCGATATTCAGGGTGTGCGAAACTTCCCAGGCTGTTTCAGTCTGCTGGTAGATCTCATACCCATGAATGAGATCGTCTGAGTTGTAGGCTCCCTGGTTGCTGTAGTTGGCGTCGGTGTAGCGGAAGAAGACTGAGCCAAACTTGCCCAGGTTCTGATCGCCGCGATAGGTCTGCTGATTCTGGTGCAGCGGGAATCCGACGTTCTTGATGTAGTTGACGACTCCCTCAGGCTGATTGGCGAGCGTCGGCGTCTGCCAGAAGTTATTCGCCACAGCCACCGCGCCGACATTGCCGGTCTGGCTTGCCGTTGGGACCTTGTTGCCAGGGAACGGCTGGCCAGTCGTCGGATCCACGGGCATGCAGTTGTAGCCCAAGGTCAGCAAGGTGCTGCAATCCGCCGTGCCGTAGGCAGGAAGCAGGCCGCCAGGCAGACCTGAACCGGATGGGGCATTGTAGGTCTCCGCCGAGAAATCACCGGTCAGGATCGCTGGATTGGGGAATTGATAGGACGCACGAGAGCCGTTATTGATGCGCCAACCTTCGTAGTTGGCCATGAAGAAGCTTTTGTTGCGGCCGTCGTAGACCTTAGGGATGTAGACCGGTCCACCGGCAACGAAGCCAAATTGATTCTGGCGAAGAATTGGGTTGGCCGTTGGAGTGGCAGCAATAAAATCGGTCGCGGTTGGAAACGGCTTGGCGTCAAAAGCATTGTTGCGGTCGTACCAGAACACCGCACCGTGCAGGTTGTTGGTGCCGCCCTTGCTGACGATGTTGATCTGGGTGGCACTGAATCCTTGATCGGCGGAATAGGTGCCGCTGGAAACCTTGAACTCCTGGATAGCGTCCTGCGAGAGCATGACCGCCGGTGTGACCAGCGCAGCGTCGGTGTTCGACAGACCATCCAGCGTGTAGTTGTTGCCTTCAGGCCGGCCGCCGTCCACGCTGATTCCGGCGCCTTCCCCTTGGCGCATGGTAGCCTGCTCGCCACCGACCGTGACCGCGCCGGCACCCAAGAGAAGGAGTTGCATGAAGTTACGCCCGTTCAGGGGCAGGTTCTCGACCTGTTGCTGGCTCACAAGGTTTGCGAGCTCAGCAGTGTCGGTATCAAGCGACACGGCCTGCGCGGTTGTCTCAACTGTCTCGGTGACTGCACCAGGCTTCAGCGTGAGATCGACACGAGCATGTTGATTCACGGTCAGTGCGAACGAGGTAATCACAGCCTTCTCAAAGCCGCGCGCTTCGCCCGATACCGTGTAGGTTCCTGGATTCAGCGCAGACGCGTTGTAATCGCCGGCGCTGTTGGTAACGGTTTGGAAGGCGGCCTTAGTTGCAGTATTGGTCACCGTGATCGTTGCATTGGGTACGACCGCCCCCGCGGAATCGGTCACCGTACCCAGAATGGTTCCCGTTGCACCTGCCTGTGCGAACAATCTCCAGCTCATCCCAAGCAGTAACAACAAAAGCGCGTTGACACGAATAACTCGCATCGACTTACCTCCTCCAAAAGCGGCGTGTTGCCTGACGTGCTTTGACCAGGCTTGAATCAATTCGCTAACCGTCGGCCTTGTTCTGCAGGGCCGCGGTCATAGGAAAAGCGGGATCAGCCTGTTTCAAATGCATCGCGACATTAGTCACTTTGCGAAGTGTCTGTCAAGTAGAATTTTATTTCTCATTTGAAAAACAGAGGCGCTTTGACTCCGACAAGTTGCCGTCCACAAACGGCCCTGCACCCTCGAAGGAGTCTCAAGACGTTAAGGATTCAAGTAAATGCATTTACTCTTTGACTTGCTTTGCCCGCTGATTCCTGTGTAGAGACAGTTGACGATTTGATGCCGAAGCTAGAATGACCAGTGAGCGCAGGGTTTCATATTCTTATAAGAATTAATTTCAATAGAGCAAGATGACCCGAAAGCCAGCATTCAGCAAACCTGGTTGAACGGGACCTGGAGCAAATCGGCAAGTTTCTTGAGCCTGGCAGCTTGATGCCCGATGCCGACCGCGCAATGATGTGCGGGCCCATGTGCGTTCCAGGCTTCAACAAAGCCCCTGGCGCCCGCGGGAAACCGGTAGTGGCTGTTGGTGTTGCCGATCCGCAGAGTTTCACCAGGGACAGACTCGCCCTGTGCCACGACCAACTTGAAGCCGCGATTTGGATCCTCAACTACGGACAGCAGAGTTGCGGGCCCGTGCTTCACACTCATCTCGACCGAAAGTCCGCTACCGACCTTGCCGTGATAGACGGTCAGGGGACGGACCTTTGTCTTGCTCTGAGCGATCGCAATGTGTCCGGGCCCGTCGTGCCCCATCAGGACATGGTCCAGATTCAGGTCGAGCGCGTAGTACTCGGTGAATGATCCTCCTGCACCCAGTTCATCCATGATTTTCATGGCGAGCACGTTCTTCACCTCGTACTCTCCAGCGACGGGGATTCCACGGGCTGTGAGCAGCGAGGTGCCGAGGATGATCGAGCTCATCGTGTCTTCATTCGTCGCTACTCCGCGGCCCATGGCGTAGTAGGCCAGGGATTGCAAATCGTGTCGATCCACGAGCCGATCCAGGGCGACGGATGTGCGAGCCGCGCGGGCCAGTTCCATGTCGCTGCAATCCGGTTGCACATCAAAGTGGTCGCGAAAGGCTGCTACGCGATCTTCGATCTCTTTGTCGACGACCTCAGCGCGCAACGCACTCAGCTCGTCGACCTCGAGTTGCTCCAGGTGGCACCCGAAGGTGATCGCCACCTGAGTCAGATCCGTCGCGATGTCGAGCATGCCTCCGTAGTAGTGGCCCATCAGCCCGAGCCGGTTCGATTCGAGAGCCTTCCTGACATGAGCTGCATCGATCCACTCGTCGATCTCGGCCCAAGTGGCGCCGTCCCCCAGAACGCCCGTGACCTGGTGAAAGGGGATTTGCGCGCGCCGCAGCACATTTGCAATCTCCGGAATGGGACAAGCAGAACAGAAAGCCAGCCATTCTCCGGTCATTGCAGTTCGGTCCGGCAGTCGATTGAAGGCGTCGTAATCGATCGCTGCGGCGGGCTGCAGGTTGAGTACGAGTACGGGCACGCGCGCGATTTGCACCATGGGGAGCACGGTGCCGGAGAGTGCATAGGTTGTCACGTAGACAATCAACAGATCAACGTCGCCGCGACGGCATGCATGGCCGGCTTCGCGTCCCCTTTGCGGAGTATCGACCAGGCCCAGCTTCACGACCGTGGCGCCGCCGCCCCGTTCCAGTCGCGCGGACACCTGGTCCACGTAGCCTTCCAGGCGCCCGCGCAGGCTCTCGAATTGGGGCCAATA
Source organism: uncultured Occallatibacter sp. (assembly GCA_964585715.1). Taxonomy (GTDB): domain Bacteria; phylum Acidobacteriota; class Terriglobia; order Terriglobales; family Acidobacteriaceae; genus Telmatobacter. Next base: position 41,668 of record CAZPEZ010000017.1, on the reverse strand, counting down.
CGCGTCGAGCCCGATTCCGCACAGACCTACGCGCAGAGTTCTTGCCGTCATCAACGTGACTCCACGATCGATTTCACTTCCTCTGCTACTTCAGCTTCAGCACAGTAACCGCGTACGGCGCCAACGTTAGCTGATCGCCCTCGACAGTCGCCGCGCGCGGCTCTTCATCTCCAGTCGCCTCGTCGACCGTGGAGGACGAAGCTCCTACCAGCTCCGACGAGAGTTTTACGCTCTTCTCGGAGTTCGTCTTGTTGACCAGCAGTACCTTTTTCCCTTCTGGTGTGATGAAAGCCTGCACCAGGACATCGGATGGCCCGTCGGACGGCTTCTCGGCAACCAGTGTGTCCCCCGGATGAAAGTTGTCTTTGATCAGCTTCAGCACCCAATAGCGCGCATTCGGTTTGCCGTTGTTGTAGTCGATCATCGACACGCTCGGAAACTGCGAGGGATAACCGACCAGTTGCGATTCCCCGATCACATCGACTCCAAGCTTTGACAACTCCGCGAAGAGATAGCCATAGAGCGCTCCGGCAGCATTCCAATAGCGATGCGGAATGTGATCCGGCATGGCTTTGGACGCGGCGATTTCAACGCCATCGGTGGGCAGGATTACGCCGAGTTCATCGGTGTCGATCTTGGTTGGCGGCGACAGACGATCACGTATCGCCAGGATGTAGCGGGTCGTAGCGAGAAATCCTTCGGCCTGGTTGAAGAAGGTGTGCTGCCACCCATCGAGGGTCTCGTCCATGGCAGGCGACGCATAAAAGTGGAACGAAATGAAATCGAGCGGGATGCCCTTCTTATGGTTTTTCGGATCGAGGAAGTATTCGAAGTACTTCGGGTTTGCGCCCGGCGCGGCCAGCGCAAGCCCCATGAACCGGGTATCGGGACTTACTTTGTGAATGCCTTCGACGATGGCGTCGTATCGCCTGGTGTAGTCTTCCGGCGTCGTATTGTGCTCGAAATCGATCTCGTTCAGAACTTCCCAGTAGGGAAACGAGTAGTGGTAGCCGGACTGGTGCCGCTTGCCATTCTCATCGGTGAATCCGCCTTTGGTAAACCAGCTCACGAGCCGGCCATAATAGTCGCCGAGTTCTTTCCCGCTGGGATCGCGCAGTTTGGTTCCCTTGGTGTAGTTCCAGAAGACCTGGTTTGGGTCGTCTGGATATTTCACTGGCTGATCTGTCTTGAACATCCACGCAGGGATCGTGCTGAAGTTGATGATGGTCGAGTGCCCCTCGGTCGCCGCCAGAAAGTCCTTGGTCACTGGATCGATGTAGGTGAAATCCCAGGAGGTCTTGTCCTGAGTCGGGGGCTCGAGCTCCGCGACCGCAATCTTCGGGTAGGGCAGCCACGGAACGTAGCGCACGTAATCGGCGCCCAACGCCTTTAAAGCCGAGAACGAGCCATCGTGAATCGGCGATCCCGGATTCAGCATGGGATTGGTGACAAGCTGGAGAGTCGGCGTCGACCGGGAAACGAGGACGGTCTTCTTCCAGTCGATGTCGACTTTTTGCTGGTGTGCGTCCTCGGCCCGGGTGCGTGCACCCGCCGATACCACCACAAGCAGAGTGAAAACATTCAGGAGATAACCAGCGGACCTGCGCATACACACCTCGTACAAGATCATTCTGGCCTCGGAGCCGGCGAAGGGTTGTGACCGAGGCGCGGTGTCCATTAAACACTGGCCCCAGTTCAAAAGGGAATCTTTTTCTCTTCCGAATTGTCGAGGTTTCCTGCTACATTGCTTTCCGCACCGTTCAGTTCAGTTTTTTCGGTCCCGAGTTCATCTGATCGAGGCCTAGTTTTTGATCCTTAGTTTCGATCCCCAAAGATTCGCGTTCTCCATTCGCGAAAAGGAGAAGTAATGATCCGCCAGACCCTGAAACAGCAGACCTTCAAATTGGCTGCGACTTTCCTGTTTGCAGCCGCGGTTGCCGCCGGCGCGCAGGATAGGTCCGCGTCCGACCCGCTCAAGAATGGCTTCCAGAATCCACCGCAAAGCGCTCGTCCCCGCGTGTGGTGGCATTGGATGAACGGAAACATCAGCAAAGAAGGCATCAAACTCGATCTGGACTGGATGCATCGGGCCGGTCTGGCAGGCTTTCAAAACTTCGACGCCGCACTGCAGACTCCGCAGGTGGTCGATCATCGGCTGGTTTATATGACTCCCGAATGGAAGGACGCCTTCAAGTACGCCATCACGGTTGGCGATCAGTACGGAATGGAGATGGCCATTGCCGGATCGCCCGGATGGAGCGAGAGCGGCGGTCCGTGGGTGCCCGGATCTGAAGGGATGAAGAAGTATGTCTGGAGCGAAACCGCAGTCGAAGGCGGCAAGCGGTTTTCGGGAGTGCTCAAACATCCGCCCTCGCGCACAGGCGCATTCCAGAACATCGGGATTCAGGATGACCTGGGCTCGAACAATCAGAGCAAGATCCCCGAGTTCTATGCGGACGCGGCTGTCATCGCCTACAAGAAGGCTGCGAGCGATGTCTCGGTCGAATCTTTAAATGCCAAGATCACCTCCAACGGCGGTTCTTTCGACCCAGCAGTTCTCTCAGATGGCGACCTTGACAAGACAACCCAGGTGCCGATTCCCACGGTGGGCGAAATCTCGTGGATCCAATACGAGTTTCCCCAACCGGTGTCCATCCGTTCGATCACGTTCGTAATGAAGGGCATCAGTTGGATCCAGGCCCTGGTGGCACAGCTCTCGAATCCCGAGATGAATCTGGAAGCGAGCGATGACGGACAGACTTACCGTTTGGTCACAAAGCTCGAAGGCAGCGAAGCGCCGGAGCACACGATCTCGTTTGCACCTGTAACCGCGAAGTATTTCCGGGTCACGTTTAAGCGGACACCTCCGCCGCCAGTGCCCGATTGGGCGGCTGGGATCGACGCGTCGTCGTTCGGGATCCAACTGCCTCCGAAGCCTACAAATTACGAAGTTGCAGAGCTCGTGCTTCATCCCGGCGCACGCGTGGACCATTTTGAAGACAAAGCCGCGTTTGTGCCGGCACCGGATCTATATCACTTTGCGACGCCGTCGGTAGGAGCAGAGGACGCAATCGCGAAATCCGATGTCGTCGACCTGACCTCGAAGATGGGTTCGGACGGCCAACTCGATTGGACGCCGCCTCCAGGCAACTGGGTCATCGTCCGCCTGGGCTACTCGCTGCTCGGGATCACGAATCATCCCGCAACCCCCGAGGCCACTGGCCTTGAAGTCGACAAGCTCGATCACCGTTACGTCAAGAATTACTTCGAGAAGTATCTCGAGAGCTACAAGGAAACAGTCGGCCCGGATCTCATGGGCAAGAAGGGCATTCAATATGTGATTAACGACAGCTGGGAAGCCGGCTCGCAGAACTGGACCGACAACATGATCGCGCAGTTCAAGAAGCTACGCGGTTACGATCCAACTCCCTGGCTGCCGGTGCTCACCGGACAGGTCGTAGAGAGCGCCGAGGCCAGCGACCGCTTCCTTTGGGATTTCCGCAAGACGATCGGGGACCTCATTGCCAACGAGCACTATGCTCAGCTCGAAGACACGCTCCATGAATGGCACATGGGACACTACGGCGAGTCGCATGAATCGGGCCGTGCCTTTGTAGCCGACGGCATGGAAGTGAAAAAGTTCAGCGAAGTCCCGATGAGCGCGATGTGGACACAGACGCCCGGTGTCAACAAGGTGCAGTACGGTTATAACGCGGACGATCGCGAGTCGGCCTCTGTGTCTCACATCTACGGCCAGAATCTGGCGGCAGCCGAGTCGATGACCGCCGCAGCGGCGCCGTGGGGATGGTCTCCCTCCACACTGAAGCCCACCGCCGACCAGGAATTCCTGAACGGCATCAACCGGTTTGTGATCCATGAATCGGCGCACCAGCCACTAGTCGGCAAAGCGCCGGGGATGACACTCGGGCCGTTCGGTCAGTGGTTCAATCGGAATGAAACCTGGGCAGACCAGGCCAACGTGTGGATCGATTACCTGGCCCGGACCAGCTTTCTTCTGCAGCAGGGAATGTTCGGAGCGGACCTGGTTTACTTCTACGGCGAAGACTCTAACCTGACGGCGATCTTCGACAAAGCATCTCCCAATGTTCCGGCAGGCTACGGGTTCGACTACGTCAATGCAGACGCGCTGATTCATGAGCTGAACGTTGTGAACGGGCGCCTCGAGACGAAGGGAGGCATGAGCTATCGACTGCTCGGGCTCGATCCCTACAGCCAGCATATGTCCCTGCCCGTATTGCGCGCGATTCACAAACTGGTGGAAGACGGCGCCTCAGTTGCCGGACCAAAACCAAACGATGACCCGAGCCTCGCGGATGACCACGCCGAGTTCCAGAAGCTGGACAACGAACTCTTCGGGGACGGTACCGGTGTCCACAAAGTCGGCAAGGGAACCGTCTATGCCGGCCAAAATATCGGAGACGTCTTCCGGACGATGAACGTGGCGCCGGATTTCGACTACACAAAGCCAGAGAGCGACACCAGCCTCGAGTTTGTCCATCGCAGGCTCGCGGACGGCGACCTCTACTTCGTGGATAACCGCGGCGATAACGGGCACAATGTGGTTGCGACCTTCCGCGTGTCGGGCAAGGAACCTGAACTCTGGCATCCAGAGACCGGCAAGATGGACCCCGCAAGCTTCAAGATTGCGGGAGGCCGCACGACGATTCCACTCGATCTCGAGCCATGGGGCAGCGTGTTTGTGGTCTTCCGGAAGCCCACAACGGCGACCAGCCGCACCGTACCCGCAGGGGAGAAGAAGGAACTCGCGACCCTCGACGGTTCATGGAAGGTCGCCTTCCAGAGCGGGCGCGGCGCACCGGATTCCCTCAGTCTCGACAAGCTGGCCTCGTGGAGCGAGAACTCCGATCCAGGCGTGAAGTACTTCTCCGGCATCGGCACCTACACGAAGACATTCGATGCGCCGGCGGGGTTGGCCAAAGATGCTCAGGTGTGGATCGATCTGGGCGACGTGAAGAACCTCGCTGAAGTGTCGGTCAATGGGAAGACGTTGGGGACTGTCTGGCACGCGCCGTATCGTGTCAACATCACTTCAGCTCTCAAGCCCGGAGCGAATGAGCTGGTAGTGAAGGTCACCAATGCCTGGGTCAACCGGCTGATCGGAGATGAGCAGCCTGGAGCAACGCGCTATACGTTTGCCGACGTGAAGCCGTACCGGGCGAAGTCGCCCTTGCTGGCTTCAGGCCTGTTGGGCCCGGTGAGCGTGTACTCGGTCACCAGGTAACGGTGCAAAACTAATCCGCCAGGCATGTCCCATTCAGGATGTGCCTGGCTTTTTTCTTGTTTCGAGAGCTGGGAGGAACTTGTGGCAAACAAGCCTGAAGCCAAATCGACACGTGGCAGCGCGCCCAAACGCTACGCATTCATGCTGCGTCTTCGCCCGGGAGCTGAAATGGCCTATGAGGCTGCACACCGTGCGGTGTGGCCTGAGATGCTGGCGCTCCTCAAGAGCGCGGGCATCAGTGAATACTCCATTTATCGCCGCGACGATATTCTGATCCTTGCCCTGCGCACGGAGGACTTTGAAGCAACCTGGAGCCAGATCGACACCCATCCAGTGAATCTGCGCTGGCAGGCTGAAATGGCGCCCTACTTTGCCCCGGTCGATGGGCTCCGTCCGGGAGAACGATTCGCCATGCTGGCAGAGGTCTTTTACCTGCCTTAGCGTCCACCGCAACTACTCGACTTCGGAGTTGCCGTTGAGCGTTTCCGGCGTGACCACCTTGTGCCGGACGTAGTTGAATGGAGGGACCGCGTAGCCGCGCAACATCGAAATCCCCAGCTGGATCAAGCGCGGACCGTAGGTCTCCGCTTCATGCGAGATGCTGCCGATGAGCGCGCTCTGCCCCGATCGCATCTCTTCGAGTGCATCCGGAATGCAATCCTGCCCGACCACGGCAATGTCGTGCTCGCGGCCGAACTGCCGCGCGGCGTCGAGCACGCCCAAGGCGCTTGAATCGGTAGCGGCAGCAACCAGAATGCGTTGGCTCCCAGGATTACTTTGCAGGAATTCGCCGACGGCCAGACGGCTTGGATTCCGCGATCCGCGTCCGTCGATCTGGACGAAATGTTCCGGCCGCAGGCTCTTCAGCCGCTGCTTCACGGCTTCAAACGCGCCGGTGATGCGGCTCTGCACGAAGCTGCCAGCTTCGTTGAAGCCCACCCCTAGAACCCAGTCCACGTTCCCCTTCCACTTTCGTTGCGCGTGCTGGGCAAGCAAGGTCCCGGCTTCAAGGCCACACTCGAAGTTATCGACGCCGAAGTAGGTCGCACTCGGATGGGGAACATCGATGGCAATGACTGGGATGTCGGCCTTCTTGAAGATGTTTGCAACGCGTGGCCCCACCGACTCCTCAGCCTGGAATTCAAGCACGAGATCCACATGCTTCTCAGCGAACTCCAGTGCGTTGCGTACCGCGGTTTCCGTATCGAAACAGTTATCAAGCAGGAGGAGTTCGATCCCTGCAGCGGCGGCCGCCGCCGTCACGCTACGCGATACAGCCTGGGAGAACGGGAGATCGGCACTCTGCACAGCAAAGCCAAAGCAAAGACGCCGCGGTCTTGCGACCAGCCGGTACTGGCCATTCTGTGTATGAGCGACGTAGCCCCGATGCACAAGGGTCTTGAGAATGCGGTAGACACTCGTTTTGGAGATGTTGGTCTTTTTGTAGACGTCCTCAAGACTGATTGGCCCGTGGATCTGCTCGAGCAGTTCGAGCACGTCGAGTCCCTTGGAGAGAATGGGGATCAGGTAAAGACGTTTGATTTTAGCTTTCGGCAACTGGATCTCCTGCGCACCAGGTTTCAATAGTGAAATCGCACAGAGACAGAATACAGCCTCCCCGCCGAGGGGGGATGCCCACTCGATGCTTCAGCCTCGCTTGCTCAATACTTTGGTTTCGTAGGTGCGGACGGTATTCAACCACTCGCCGCCGTGTGGCACATTTTTGGTGACACAGTAGTACTCCCACACAGCCGGCCACGGCAGCGACTTGGCTTCTTCCATCATTGCCAGCCGCGTGGTGTAGTCGAAGCGGCACTCTGCCTTCAACAGAGCGTCGCGAGGTTCAAGCAACGCAAACAGCAGAGCCTTGCGGAAGTTTCTCGTGCCGATGACCCACGCAGCCACGCGATTGATACTGGCGTCGAAGTAGTCGAGTCCGACGTTGACCTTTTTCAGTCCATTCGAGCGGACGATTTCCTGCGCGATGGCAACGGTCGCATCATCAAACAAGACGACATGATCGCTGTCCCAACGCACCGGCCGCGAAACGTGGAGCAGGATCTCATCCAGGAAGCAAAGGCTGGTCGAGATCTTGTCGGCCACGTTTTCTGTAGGATGAAAATGTCCGGCGTCGAGGCAGAGCAACGTCTTGCGTGTCGCCGCATAGGCCATATAAAACTCATTGGTCCCCACCGTGCAACTCTCAGCGCCAATCCCAAACAGCTTCCCTTCGACAGCAACCTTATGGTGCTTTCCCTTGATCGCTTCCATGATCGCGTCCAGGGACGCAATCAGCCGCTGGCGCGGAGCGAGCCTGCTGGCTGGCGTGTCTTTATAGCCGTCAGGCACCCAGATGTCCATCACAGCGGGACTCTTCAACTGCTGGCCCATGTACTCACTGATCTTGCGGCTTGCGATGCAATGATCGATCCAGAACTTTCTGGTTGTTTCATCCGGATGGCTCAAGGTGAGGTTCTGCGCGCTCTTGGGATGAGAGAAGCACGTGGGGTTGAAGTCCAGCCCGAGACTGTGTTTCTTCGCCCAATCGATCCAACCCTTGAAGTGACGAGGCTCGATCTGGTCGCGCTCGACCGGCTTGTCGGTTTCCAGATAGATCGCATGCAGGTTGACTCGCTTGGGCCCAGGAATGAGCGTGAACGCAAGTTCAAGATCCGACCGCAGCTCCTCGACATTGCGCGCGCGGCCAGGATAGTTGCCCGTTGTCTGGATGCCGCCAGTCAGGCTTGCGTCGGCGCTTTCAAAGCCAAGGACATCGTCGCCTTGCCAGCACTGGATTGAAATGGGGACCTCGTCCAACTCCTGCAACACTCGGCCCGTTTCGACGCCGAGCTCAGCAAAGCGCTCCTGGGCAAAGGCATACGCCGCTTCAATCTTTTTTTCCATCACGCGCATGGCTCTCCTTTCGTTTCCTTGGCAGCTAGCAATCTATCGAAGCACTCAAGTGCGCTTCTGGGTACCGCATTTCGGGGCTGGTATTCCTGCATCTCAAACGAGGAGCAGATCAGAGCCCGCGCCTCACTCAGATTCTCAAGGACACCCAACGCAATCATCTGGGCGCTCAAATTGCCGAGTGCTGAGGCTTCCACGGGACCGGCAACCACCGGCAAACCGCAGGCGTCGGCACAGAGTTGATTCAAGAGGCGGTTCCGGCAACCGCCGCCCACAATACGAATCCGAGTGAGTTTGCGCCGGCACAATGCCTCCAGCTCTTCCTTCACGTTTCGGTAGGAGAGAGCAAGGCTGTCGAAGACGCAGCGCGCAATCTGAACGGCAGTCTCGGGCACAGGCTGCTCCGCGCTGCGGCAGTACCTGCGGATCGACTCTGTCATGGAAGATGGATTGAGAAACTCCGGATCGTTCACATCGATGATGGAGCGCCACGGCTCGGCGGCATCTGCTTCTTCGACCAGCGCACCAACATCGGAGATCTTCAGCTCCTCGCACACTCGCTGGATGGGCCAAAGGCCCATGATGTTCTTAAGGACCCGGAAACGCCGTTCGAGTCCGCCTTCATTCGTGAAATTCATGCGCAGTGCGTCCTGGGTGGCGAGGGGGGTGAGGCTTTCGACGCCCATCAACGACCAGGTTCCGGAACTGATGTAGGCTTCGTCCGAACTCTCAAGTGGAGTTCCAGCGACAGCCGAGGCCGTGTCATGGGTTGCGGGAGCGATGACCTTCAGCCCAAAGGCCGCTCCAGCACCGTCGCCAAGCACTCTCCCGGCGCGGACCGGCGTCCGCATAAGAGAGTGCTTCAGCCCGATTGCATCCATCAGCACGGTATCCCATTCACCGCTCAGGCCACACATCTGGGTCGTGGTCGCGTTGGTGTATTCGTTGGTCAGAGCGCCCGACAACCGGAAATGCAGATAGTCCGGGATCATGAGAAAGTGCCGGGCTCTGTCGATCCAATCAGGGTGCAGGTCGACGCAGGCGGCGAGTTGATAGAGCGTGTTGAAGGTCAGGAACTGGATCCCTGTCCTGCGATAGATCTCCTCGGCTGGAGTGCGGCGCTGAACGCGCTCCATGACTCCCTCGGTCCGCTTGTCGCGGTAGCAAACCGGCGCGCCGACAAGGTGGAGCTTCTCGTCCAGCAGGACATAATCCACTCCCCAGCTATCCACGCCGACGCTGACCGGCGATCCCAATCTGCGGGCGTCGGCAATGCCCCGTTCAGCCTGGCCGAGAATCTCGTCGGTTCCCCAGCATTGATAGCCATACGTGGTGTCGAGTCTCGTGGGGGTGCGGAAGCGCCCGACTTCTTTCAGGCTCCAGCAGCCATGGGAGATCCGGCCGAGGACGAGCCTGCCGCTTCCGGCGCCCAGATCAATCGCCAGGCATGTAGTCTCCGCAGTTTTGACTCGATCTGCCGGAGGCATTCCGTTTAGCACCTTCTCCATTTGAGCGCAGCAATCATAGCGGACGGCAACATCAAAAAGCAAATAGATGCTCTATTGAAATTTGCGCCGGCCGCCGTGCGCCAAGCCTCCGACAATCGATTGTCGGGAAAATCCACCCTCGTGCCGATTCTTGGGATACAAATGTATATTGCACGTCCCAATGACGTCGGGCACACTGACCTAGACGCAGCCACCGCGCTCAAGCGATGTTCACACAAGTCTCTCCCAATCGATACGCTGCAATCAGGTTACTGCTTACGTCTGTCTGTGCAGTCACTCTCTCCGGATGTGCAGGCGGAAGCGGCAGCTTTTTGCAAAGCCCGATTTCAGTGTACCTTCCGATCTCAATGATCGATCTTACGCAAGGGGCGGCATCGGTTACGGTCCCCATCCAAATCGCTTCTCCGAGTGAAACCGCTCTGGTCGCCGTCTCCGGATTGCCTGCGGGGATTCAGGTGAAGTATGCGTCGACTGACACCAACCCTTCCGGAACACTAACCTTCACGGCCAATGTGTCAGCGATGACTGGAAATTTCATGCCTACCGTCACCGTAATGTCGGCAGGCCTGACCGCTTCCGCGGGCTTCACTTTGGTCGTGAAGTCGCCCTGACCAATCGCTACCTCAGGAAGGCTTCGGTCAGACCTCCGTCCACAGGAATCAGGTGCCCTGAGGTACAGCGCGCCTGCGTTCCCGCGAGGAACAGAATGGCCTTGGCGCAGTCCGCGGGGTCGATCGGCTTGCGTGTGAGGGTGCGCTGGGCGTAGAAATTCGCAAGTACGCCGCGCAGCTCTTCGTCGGTCATGCTCTCTTCAAAAGCGAGGTTGTATTTCTTGAGGGAGGCGATCACCCGATCCCGTGGAAACATGGTCGAGCCTTTCACGACGGTTGCAGGGCAGATTCCATTCACACGGACCTTGGGCGCCATCGAAATCGCAAACTCCCGTACCAGGTGGCTTAGCGCTGCCTTGCTCACGTCATACGCCTCGCTGCCACGCTTCGGTACCACGGCGTTGGCGCTGCTGGTCAGTACGACCGATGCATCGAGATCCTGATCAGTCAGAATACCGGCGACCTCGTCCAGTAACAGATAGTTTGCGGTCACGTTCACTTCGAGCGTCGTTGCCCACTGCTCGTCGGATATGAGGCCGGTCGGCGAAGAGGGAAACAGTGCAGCCGTATTGACCAGGATGTCGAGGCCGCCATAGGTCTGAATCACCTTCTCGACTGCGGCGCGAATGGAGGTGCGATTGCGGATATCGATTCCGGCCGAGACGGCGCCTTCTTTGCCCGCAGCAGTCCGAGCCTCCTCCGCCACGTGCTCGGCCGCTTCCGCGGCGCGATCTGCAACGACAACATGCGCGCCCCGCTCTGCGGCAATCCTCACGACTTCCCTGCCGATGCCGCTGCCACCACCGACGATGAGGACGATCTGGCGGCTTAGCTCCTTCTCGGGCGGCTGGCGGCGCAGTTTTGCCTCCTCGAGTGCCCAGTATTCGATGCGAAATGCCTCTCGCGTAGGCAAGGCCACATAGTTGTCGTGGACCTGGAACATCTCGGTGCTGGCAGCCGGGCCGGCTTGCGGAAGTATCGCCGGGGGCTTGCTGCCTCCGCCCAGTCCCGCCGCGCCCTGCATGACGTGAATCGCGTTCACATAGAATTCCCCGGTGACGCGCGACTCCGCCTTGTTCTTGCCGAAGCTGAACTGTCCAACACCCGGAATCAGAACCACGGTCGGATTCGGATCGCGCAATGCGGGCGAATCCGCATCCGCGTACTTGTTGTAGTACTCCGCGTACTCCTTGCGATAAGTCACCAGAGCTTTGTCGATGACGGCGCGCAGTGTGCCCACATCGCCTGCCGGATCCCAATCGACATACAGCGGACGCACCTTCGTGCGCAGGAAGTGATCCGGGCAGCTGGTGCCGAGAAACGCCAGTTGCTTCGCGTCTTTTGCATTCACAAACTCAAACACTTCGGGCAGGTTGCTATAGGTTCCGATCAGCCTGCGCTGTGCCGAAACTCTCCCACGAAGATAGGGAAAGATCTTTGTCGCGATCTCTTTCGCATCAGAACGTGTGGAGTAGCAGGATCCACCGAAGATGGTGTCGCTGCGCTTTTCGACGTGCTCGAGCACAAACTGGCCAAGCTGGTCGACGATCGTAATCGTGTTCAGATAGCATTCGCGTTGCGTGTCGCCCCAGGTGAAGAGACCGTGACCGCCCAGCACAATGCCGTCGCATCCCGGGTTGTCTGCAACGGCCCTCTTCAACATCAGGCCCAGTTCAAATCCTGGACGCTGCCACGGCACCCAGATCATCCGGTGGCCAAAGCGCGCATTGAATTCGGCAAGCTTCTCGATTCCATTGGCGCTCGCCGCCAGGGCAATGCCCCAATCCGGATGAAGATGATCCACGTGATCGAAGGGCAGAAATCCGTGCAGCGGAGTATCGATCGATGCCGCGACCGGATTCAGACCAAAGGTGCAGAGCGGGTAATATCCGGCCATCTCATCTTCGTGCTCGGCGCCGCGGTAGATGTTCTCGAGAGCCAGCAGCTTCTCAAGATAGAGCGTGGCGAATCCACCGCGTTTGATACTGCCGAGATCGCCTCCGCTTCCCTTCACCCACAGAACCTTGCGGTCACTGCCATCCAGCGGGTCTCGCTGCACGACCTTGGAGCTAGTGTTGCCGCCGCCAAAATTGGTGATGCGCAGGTCGGCTCCCAGCAAGTTGGAGCGATAGCGCAGGAGTTCAGGTTCGTCCAGCTGGCTCGCGGCTTTTTCATCCCAAAGATCGGCCAGATAGCTCAGTGCTGTAGCAGTCTCGTTCATGGGGAAACTCCCTTCGAGTTGAGGATGCCGCGAATGTGCGAGATGACCGCACTCGCTGCGCCGGAAAGCTCCCCAACAGCGCAATCCAGAGTAATGCAATTGAGCAACTATTTCAATACGAACATCGAGCCGGGAATCCAGCCAACGACGACCCGCATTTGGTGTGTCTGCCGTTTTGCTTGAACCGATTCTCCACCATCGCCCTCATGAATTGACAGCTTTCATGGCAGACACTAGTGTTTTTTCCACTCATGTCTCCGATCCGCTTGAACCATGCAAGCGCCCTTCGCATAGGTCACTTGAGTCCCTTTTGGCTGATGCTGGGAGTGACGCTGCTCTCGCCTGCACAGTCTTCACAGACAGCGCCCCCGGTGCCCACCGCGCCTGATGTGGTTGCCGGAATTCCCGTGAACTACGACGAAGGAATGGCAGCATCATATTCGTTGCCGGACGCACTCACTCTGAGCAATGGAAAGCAGGTCAAGGACACCGGGACATGGTGGAGCAAGCGGCGTCCCGAGATTGTTTCGCTGTTCGAAACGCAGCAATTTGGAAGAGCGCCAAGCCGGCCCACAGGGGAGAGCTTCGATCTCTTCGATCCGGGAACACCGGCCCTTCAGGATAAAGCCATACGTAAGCAGGTCCGAATCTACCTGACAAACGACAAGACCGGCCCCAGCATTCACTTGCTCGTCTATCTGCCGAAGGGCAGGACCACGCCTGCACCGGTACTTCTGAACATCAACTTCATGGCGGTCCAGAACGCAGTCGACGATCCCCAAATCAAGCCGGAGACCGTGTGGGACCCGAAGACCGACACACGAGTTTCCCCTCCGAGTTCTCGCTTTGGACATCTTGATGTGATGCCATTGCTTGACGCAGGTGTCGGCGTCGCGACGTTTTACTACGGTGATGTGGATCCGGACTATCCTGAGGGTTTCTCCAACGGAATTCGGGCGCTTTATTTGAAGACCGGGCAGACTGAGCGCGGCCCCGAGGATTGGGGTTCGATCGCAGCATGGGCGTGGGGAATGAGCCGCGTTGAAGACTACTTTGAAACTGACCACGACATCGATGCGCATCGCGTTGCTGTTCTCGGCATCTCTCGCCTGGGAAAAACCGTGATGTGGGCGGGCGCTCTCGATCAACGCTTTGCTGCGGTCATTGCCAGTTGCTCTGGAGAGGGCGGCGCAGCACTCAGTCACCGCAACTATGGAGAAACCATCGCGCACCTGACTGCACCTTCGCGCTATCCCTATCAGTTTGCGGAGAACTATGGGAAATACGCTGGTTTTCCAGACAAAGCGCCTATGGACGCGAATCTGCTGATTGCGCTCATTGCCCCCCGGCCTCTATTGCTGCAAACCGGCAACACAGATCGCTGGTCCGATCCGAAAGGAGAGTTCCTGGCCGAGGTTGCAGCCGGTCCGGTCTATCGCTTGCTGGGCAAGCAAGACCTGGGCACCGATGTTTGGCCACAGCCGGGTCAGTTGCTCTTGCACGATCTGAGCTACTACATGCATGAGGGCGGGCACGGAATGATCCCTTCGGACTGGAATATCATCGTCGAATTTCTGAAGACCTATCTGCACCCGAAGCAATAGTCTCCATCTAACGGCGCTATCTTCCAATCGATCCTGACCGCCGCATCCGAATGGATACACCTTCTGCGCGCATCAACCGGCTAGATACCTGGCGCGATCTTCGCTGGTATTTGTTGGTTCCTGCAAGGGGATCGAGATCGCAACCTGCACATGACTCGAATCGATTTCCCGAATCGAGAGCGCGCAATCCTCTCCATACTGCAGTTGCAATCGGTGGCTTACGTTTGCCAGCCCGACTCCACGCCTCTCGCCGTTTTCGCTCTGCCCCGTCCCCAGTCCTTTGCCGCTGTTGGTTATGCGTGTTTGAAGACGTTGACCGTCTCTGCGGACTTCAATGGACAAGTCTCCACGGTCCACCTTCGAGATCCCGTGAGCAAAAGCATTTTCGATGATCGGCTGCAGAAACATGGCGGGGACCAGGGCGTCGTGCAATTCCGGATCGACCGAGAGCGTGCGTGTGACGCGGCCGGCGTATCGAATGTCCTGCATAGCAAGGTATGTCTCGATGAACTCGATCTCCTCATGGAGAGGGATCAGCTGGACATCGCCGCGTTCCAGGCTCATGCGAAGCAGACTGCTTAGCTGTTCGAGCATGGAATCTGCGGCATCCACGTCCGTTCGCATCAGACTGGAGATGCTGTTCATGGTGTTAAAGAGGAAGTGGGGATTGAGCTGCATCCGAAGTGCGGATAGTTTGGCGTTGGCCAGCTCGGTTTCCAGGTGGGCGGCCGCGTTTTCCTTTTCACGAAGCTGCTGATAGTACCCAATGCCGCGAATGAAAAAGAAGCCGAACCAAAAAATCGCCATGCTCTCCGCGAGATCTTCGATGAAGGTCGAAGAGACATGATGCCAGTAGCCTGCGGGGCCTTGCCTCATGGGAATATATGGAACCAGGAGCACCCAAATCATCTGTTCTATGAGGCAGATCGCGATGCTTGCCGGAAGAACGACGGTGACGATGCGGGTGAGTCGCACGTCCTGGATGAAGCGTCCCGCGAAGCGCCATAGGAGCCACCAGGTGACACCCCAAAGGAGGTATTGCGTTCCCCATGCGCCGAATTCGACGGCCGCTCCGGTTTTCCAATAGCCGGCGCGACGCATATTCATCCACTCCTGCAGAGCGAAGAGAATCCCAAACACGGTGAAGGCCGATATAAAAACGGCCGGGTGCAGGATGCCTGGCCTTCTGCTCAGTCCCTCAGGCCTTGTCAGCGGAGCGGTGGAATCGTCGTCTCCCTGAGGCGGTGCGCCAGGTCGCGCCCGGAATGTATCGGTGCTCGCCACTTCGCCTTCTATTGTATTGACTGAACCGTATGCGAGCATTCGTGACCCGTTCGGAGCAGTCCGGTCCATCGTTCCACTGTCGAGCCTCACCGAAACTCCTGCAGAGAACTACTCGGCTTTTCTCGATCGTTCTGGAGATGAATCGGCGCCGGTTAATGGCAATGCTGATCGGCTTCGCGTGCCGGGCCTGCGGGAAGAGGGTAGAACCCTCTCACTCCAGCGAATGGCGCCTTCGTAGTAGTCAAGGATCCGTGGCGAGAAAGAGGGATTCTCCCGGATCATGTCGTCGCATCGCTTCCAATCGCCTTGCTCAAGGAATTCCACCAAAGTCAGGAGACTGCGCTCACGGTGTGCTGCTCCACACAGCGACTCGCGGATCTCTTTGCGAAGAGGCAGGCTGGAAGCGATCGTCTCTGCGGGAATGCGCAGCATGGCAGGAAACAAGCTGGCCATCCCCAACAGGTACTGCTCGTCGGAGGCCAGGCCAACGCGCGGCCCCGCAAGCTCGCAAAACCGCGCCCGCACAAGGGCCATGCGGACAATTTCCGGAGAGTTGCTCATCCCCAGTTCGCTTGTGATGGCCAACGTGGCGAGGCGACGGAAGATGTCATCGCCCAAAAGGACAAGCGCTGTACGAATCGATCGCACCTCGCGCGGAATGTAATAGGCAGCCGAATTCACCAGACGGAGGACCCGATAGGCTAGAGAGACGTCGCCCTCGACCAGGGGACAGATCTTGTCTAGATTGAGCGGGTTCTTCATCAGCAGCTGCAGCAATTCAAAGTGATGGAGCGTATTGGACGGGATCGTTCGCATCTCCATCATCTGGGGCCGGCAAAAGTAATACCCCTGAAACAACGTGTACCCTTCGCGGCGGGCCTGCCGGCGCTCCTCCTCTGTCTCGATCTTCTCGGCCAGCATCGTCGCCCGATGACGGGGGAGCTCGGATTGAAGCTTTTTTCGGTCCTCCTGATTCAGAGCCAGAAAATCGATCTTGATGAAGTCGGCGAGTTCGACGAGCGGAGAGAATTCCGGCTGCCAGATGAAATCGTCGAGAGCGAGGCGATATCCCCTTGCTCTCAACGTTCGGCAAGCCTCAATCAATTGCGGAGAGGGCTCCACAGTTTCCAGCACTTCCAACACAGTCGACTCGGCAGGCAGCAGGTAGGGCAGATCGCTGAGCAGGAAGTCTTCCGTGCAATTGAAAAACGCGAGATGTCCCCCCGTGAGTTCCTCCAGGCCGAAGAGGATTGTGTTGTCCGCCATGGTGCGGCTGGCATATTCATAGTCTCCGGAAAACGCATTGAGCAAACCGGAGCGGAAAAGCAGCTCGTATCCGTAGACCCGGCCGTTGCAGTCAAGAATCGGCTGCCTGGCCATGAAACGAACTCCAGGCTCCTCCGCAGTCTCTCTCTCTTTACGGCTCTCGTCCGACGGTGGTTCGAGCTCAAGCCCCTGGGTAGTTCCCTCCTCCAGCTCGCCATTCAGAGGCGCGCCAGCGAGTGCCAGGCGGCGACTGCGATCTCTCCCTCCCATGGTGAAAGGCTCCTCATTCCGAAACTTCGAGCCGTCGCTCGAACGCGCTGGTGGTCAACAAAGGATGGTGCACACCGCACTCAGACGCGGGTGAGGGTTGCCGTATTCGCTGTGAATCCGGGCCATCCTCAGATTATCGGCAGAAGCGAGAGCGAAATTCAGGTGCCCGGCGTAACTTGCGACCGAATGGGGTAAAACCAGCACTATGGCAGGATCGCAAACCGCAAACGCTCTGATCCCTGGGGCAGGAGCAGCACGACACCGCTATCTAAGGACACACCTGCGGATCAATCGAATTGGCGGGGTTGCCCAGACATTGACATTCCGGCAAAACAGCAGGCTCTAAACCACGGAATGACATTAAACTACTGATTTCCATGGTGCCCAGAGGCGGGATTGAGCCCAACGAACTTGATTTGCGCTTGCCGTCGACGAGCGCGCTGCTGATATTCTCGGACCTGTGAGTCTGGACCTGAGATTGGGCCCTCGGTCGCCGAGACGACCATAGGTATTGAAGGCTGAGAGTGCGTGGTTTCAGGTCTTTCCCGTCTCGGGCGCGCGACCAGCTGCAAAAACGATTACAGTCGCAAGGATGATCCAACCGCAGTCTCAAATTATGGCTAATTCCCATCTCAAGACTTCCCCACTCTCGCTCACAGGTTTTGTTTGGAAAAATCTATGGCGCCGAAAGCTGAGGGCGCTTCTGACACTGGGCGGAATCGGGATGGCGATTGGCGCATTCGTGGGTTTGGTTGGTTTCTCAAGTGCGTTCGAAAACGAGTGGCTTCGCATCTACTCCAGCAGTGGCACCGACATCTCGGTGATCCAGCAGACCTTCTTGAGTACCTCATTGAGTGAGTCGGCTGGAACAACCCTGAAGTCGCTGCCGTTGGTGGCACAGGCGACGCCCGTGATCTACAACATGATGGCCTTGACGACGGACGTGAATGCCCTGGCCTACGGATGGAAAGCCGACTCGTATCAATTCGACTCAATCAAGATCCTCTCCGGACGGCCCTTTCGCGACGGTCATCCCGAGGTCATGATGGGCGACCTGCTGGCCAACGACCTGAAGAAAAAGGTGGGCGACACACTTGAAATTCAAAGCTCGCTGTTCACGGTGTGCGCGATCTATCATGGCGGATCGGGGTTGCAGGCGGATGCAGTCATTATGCCGCTCGATCAATTGCAGGAGCTGAGCAGCCTGCAAGGCAAAGTCTCGACATTCGATGTTCGATTGCGTTCGGCGCCTGCTGGAGAGTCCACGGACCACTATCTAAAACGTGCCCAGGCACAGATCGAAGCTGCTCTTCCGGGATTGCGCGCAGTTCCCGCGGCCGAGCGCGCCCATAACAATCAGTTTGTCCAACTGGCGCACGCTTCGGCTTGGGGCACTTCTTCGATCGCACTGCTGATCGGCATCCTTGGCATCGCCAACACCATGGCTATGTCGGTTCACGAACGTACGCGGGAAATCGGCATTTTGCGCGCGCTTGGCTGGAATCAAAGGCAGGTGTTGATTCTCATTCAGCTTGAGGCGGCAATCCTTGGCCTGGGTGGCGGCTTTTTCGGAATTGTCTTTGGATGGTGCGCTCTGCACGTGCTGGCGGCCCTGCCCCAAACCGCAAGCATCGTATCGACCTCACCCCCTGTACTCCTTTTGGCCGAGGCGCTGGGCATCGCCGTTCTGGCGGGGCTCATTGCGGGGGCTCTGCCCGCGTGGCGTGCCGCGCGACTTTCTCCGGTGGAGGCGCTCCGCTATGACTAGCGCCACTCTCGAAGCGCGCGGCGTGTATAAGACCTACGACGATGGAAAGATTGAGGCCCTGCGTGGCGTAGACCTGTCGATCGCGGCAGGTGAGTACCTCGCCATCACCGGACCGAGCGGAAGCGGCAAATCGACGCTGCTTCACATGCTGGGTGGACTGGACAGCCCCACCAGCGGCGAAGTTCTTTTCAGAAATGGTGAGCTCGGCAAATCAATTAATCTGGATACATATCGATCCCAGAACGTTGGATTCATTTTCCAGGCATTCCACCTGATGCCCACGCTGCGCGCAATCGAGAATGTACAGCTGCCAATGATCGGATCAAAGCGTAAGCGCCTCGATCGCGCCGCGAAAGCACACGGGTTGCTCGCGGAGATGGGTCTGGCGCACCGCATGACGCAGTATCCGAACCAGCTTTCGGCTGGAGAACGGCAGCGGGTCGCAATTGCCCGCGCTTTGGCGAACGATCCGGAGATCCTGCTGGCCGATGAGCCGACTGGAAACCTGGATAGCGTGAACTCTGCGCGCATTATGGAGATTCTTATCGGAATTCAGAAGCAGCGGAGTATGACGTTGATCGTCGTCACCCACGAGAACGATATCGCGCACTCGGCGGCCAGGCAGATTCGCTTCCGAGACGGAAAGATCGAGGCATGATGCAATATTTTCTATCGATTCCTTGTCTGCTCGCGGCTCTTGTCGCGGCAGGCTTTCTCTATCAATGGCTGGGCTCACATTATGACCGGTGGCGATACGCAGCCGAGGGAAGATGGATAGACATCGGGGGCGGGCAACGGATCTATCTGCGGGAAAAGGGAACGGGTGAAGCCACGGTGTTGTTTGAAGCGGGCATAGCCGCCACCAACCTGAACTGGTTTCACATCCAGGAGAGAGTCTCGCGGTTCGCCAGCACCGCATCGTATGATCGCAGCGGCCTGGGGTGGAGCAGTCCCTCCCGAACCGCACGCACGCCCAGCAACCTTGCCGCGGAATTGCACGAATTGATGCGGGAAGCCGGCCTCAAGCCGCCCTTCATACTTGTGGGTCATTCTTTCGGCGGGCTGGTGGTACGACGGTTTGCGCTTTTGTATCCGGAAGAAGTGGCAAGCGTCGTGCTGGTGGACCCGTTGCGTTGCGAGGAGTGGTGGCCGCTGGACCCGGAAAAGCAGGCGAAGCTTGACCGCGGCATAAGGCTCGCAGGTTTCGGGATCCCGATTGCGCGACTGGGATTGGCCCGGCTTGCCGTAACCTCACTCCTTTGCCGCTCGGGGCGGATCGCGGATCGGTTGGCCGGAGCTGCAGGGGAAGGGGGCCTGCATGTGCTCGGGCGGATCAAAGGTGAAGTGAGCAAGATGCCACGAGAAGTATGGCCGAGTGTTGCCGCTCACTGGTCGCGACCCAGCTACTACGCTGGGATGCGCAACCATGTTGCTGCGGTGCCGGATACCCTGCTGGAAATGCAGGATGCAGAGCCCATCCGAGGGATTCCCGTGTTGCTGCTGACGCCAGGCAAATCGTCGCCGCTTTCAGAGTATTGCCTGCAAAAGATCGGGGACACGGTGAAACAAGTGATCGCACCTTCCAGCGCGCATTGGATTCACCTGGACGAGCCGGAACTGGTGATTCAATCGATCCGGGAGTTGGTAGCGGCTACAACAGATGGAGCGACCGAGAGTGGTGCTGAGGCTGCAGCTGCCGAGGCCGCGGTCACCGTCGGCTGAGTGCCGGTTGCGGCGTTCACCGGCCGGCCATCTTGGCCCAAGCCTCTGTCAATCGCTCCTAAAGAGGGCGCCAGGGGGCCGATCGAACTGAGTTTCAGCACCTGTTCGATGAGATCTGCCGCGCGGCCGGGTCCGTCCATCTGCTGGATGGTCTTCTGCAAAGTCTGGGCCGCCTCGCGGTATCTGGAATCCTGAAGGACCTGTTGGACTGCTGTACGAAGCCGGGCCGCGTTCAGTTTGTGTCGCCGAACCACAACACAAGCTCCGCGGGCTTTGACCCTCGCTGCCACGCCGGGTTGGTCGTTCGCGAGGGGCACTGCTACGAGCGGCACCCCCTCGCAAAGCGACTCAAGTACCGTGTTGAGGCCGCCGTGCGTGATCACCAGCGCGGCCCGCTTCAGAATTTGCAATTGGGGAGCAAAGCTTACGACCAGCGGATTGCCAGCCAGCTTCCCCAAGTTTGCCGGATCGAGTCCGCCCCCGAGTGAAATCAAGAGTTGAACGTCGAGTCCGAGACAGGCCTCCGCGATTGTCCTGAAGATGCCTTCCGAACCGTTCTGCAGAGTGCCCATCGATGCGTAAATGAGCGGGCGACCATCGAGACGCTCCCAAGGGAACGCGACCGCCGGGCGCTGTGCAGGGTGGACGAACGGCCCAGTGTAGTGAAGCCCTGCCGGTTTCTCGCCAACAACTTCGAACTCCAGTGCTTCGGGCAGCTGGGTAATTTGTGCCAGAGGCGACAGCGCGTCTTCGGGCCGCGCGAAGGGACCTAGTCCCCATGCACTGCGCTGGTCGTTCACTACTCTAAAGATTGGAGTACCTATCCGTAGAAGCAGATGAATGGCAAGTCGGTTGCGCAAACGGCTGAACCGATCCTGCCCCGCCGCCCAACCGAACCAGAAGGGTGGAAAACGGTCATCTTGAACCAGCGGAGGAATCAAGGCAATGGAGATCCATGGCAGGCCCAGGTAGTCTGCCACGTTTCCAGCAAAATCCACTTCGTCGACGAGCAGAACTTCTACGTTGGCTGCGCGCACAGCTTTGGGCCCGTCGCGCAGCACCATCCGCGCCGAATTCCTCACTCGCTCGAATGTGAATCGAAGGGCCGCAAATCCATTCAATTGGGCCAAGTGCTCGTCCAACTTCTGAAGAGTGCCGCGCGGATAGTCTTCCGTGCCAAGCCGACAAAACTCAATGCCCGCAGCGCGCACATGCGCCTCGGTGTCTTCGATTCCGAAGATCACTACCTCATGGCCCCGCAGTTGCAGGGAGCGTGCCAGAGCGGTCATTGGATTGAGATGACCGGCTCCCGGGAAACAAAAAGCGCCAAATCTTGTCATGGCTCTCTTCAATCTATCGATTTCAAGCGCACGTAGAACTCCTGTCGTAGCGGATATCCAGATTCCGGTCCGGAAGCTGATACCCCATGGTGGACGGGGCCCTCCGCAGGCCTCAGTTGGGGCCTTTCCGATTCAGTCGAAGCCCACTCGTCGACGCATTCATGAAATGTGCCTCAGCTTTCCGCAAACCACTGACTCTATGGTGCCCAGAGGGGGACTTGAACCCCCACGACCGGTTAAGGTCTGCGGATTTTAAGTCCGCTGCGTCTGCCAATTTCGCCATCCGGGCATTGGATGTTGTGTCGTTGAATCTGCAAGCTTTAGTGTATGTTCCTTGTTCCTTGCACTGCCCATTCTGTGCACCCAAAGTCTGACAAATGTGCCCATTCTGTGACCAAAGATATCCTGACTCCGAGAGAACTGAGTTTTGAGACATCAATCGACCTAACGGAAGCACAATCCGCCGTGTCCACCCAAGGCTCATGATCTGTCGCCCTCTCTGCGATCGACGGAATCTATTGATTTGTAGCGAATTACCATTCCAAAATGGCCTCTATTCGACGGCATCAGATTCAGCCAATTTAAGCCCCATGTGCCCGTTCTGTGACCAAGTGCAACTTTCCGCCTCAATTGCCATCGGCGGTAGAGGTTTCAGAAAACCGCCAAATTTGCATCCGTACGCCTCTCGGGCACCTAATGATAACTCCGGCATAGTGGAGTATGAACGATTTGAAGGCTCTCGAGCGCCCTTAGCAAACTCTCGCGAAAGCTCGTCCGTTGGGACACTAATTTCCGGAACCCGAGGCCTGATTTGAGCAAGTCGCTGGCGAGACAAGCATCTTGCCCGAATCCCGAACACAAGCAGCCAGTAAAAGTGATTATCCAAAGGCAAGGACAAAGGCGGAGTGGAGTTCATGGCACATTTCGACCCGAAAAAGACGCGAAGTGCCACTTGAGTGTCGGAGTTCAGAAAAGCCAGACTGCGCACCAGAGTGTGATCCAGAGTCAGTAATCATCGAAGCTCAATTCTAGCATCTTCTCTTTTATTTTCAATCGCTTGCCTTAACATAAGCCCGCACGGGAGCATTGAATTTGAAGTATCGTATTGGCGCGGTTTGGCTCACATCGGCTCAATCCGATGGGCACACTTTTGGGCGGAACCTTGGAGCATCTCTCAACGCCACCCGGTTCAATACCATGATCGAAAGTCGAACCTTGCACGTCAAATCAGCTCGATTTGCGGGTCCCATTTGAAGGATCGAGATAGACCTGTCGAAATGGACCATCATGCCGGGCACAATTAGTGGACAAAGTCGTCGAAAGGCCTGCTTCTTCCCTGCCCGTACCCAGCGCCTATTCACCATCGCCGCCAAAACGGATGACTGGTTTCTGACCCGAACTTCTCAGTGATGGAAGCCCGCGCCATTCAGAGTTGGCTTGAAGCCGGGCTGCGTGGCAAACCAATCGAGGTGTCTGCTGATGTCGCGGACAAGCATACCGGCCAGGTCATGGCTGAATCCATTGCGCACCACGACGCGCTGGATGATCATATCCTGACGGTTCGCGGGCATCCTATAGGTTGGTACCTGCCAACCGCGATCTCGCAACCTATCGGATAAGTCGTAAAGCGACCAGTGCGCCGGGGCCTTCAGTCTCCAGGAAATCACAGGGAGATCCTCTCCCGAACTGAGCAGCTCGAACGGCCCCATCTCGCCGATCTGCCTGGCAAGCTCGATAGCCACTTCCTGGCAAGCCTCGTGGATGGCGCGATAGCCAGACTTGCCGAGCCGGATCAGGTTGTAGTATTGCGCTACGATTTGGCTCGCCGGGCGCGAGAAATTGATGGCCAGCGTGGGCATGGTGCCACCGAGGTAGTCAACACTGAAGACCAGTTCGGGATGCAGGTCCGACATCTCACGCCAAACGATCCAGCCGACCCCTGGATAGACCAGACCGAACTTGTGTCCAGAGGTATTGATGGATTTCACCCGCGGCAACTGAAAGTCCCACACAAGATCTGGCTGGATAAATGGCGCCACAAAGCCGCCGCTCGCTCCATCGACGTGAATCGGAATGTCAAGGCCGGTTCGTTCCTGCAAACGGTCGAGCGCGGCGCTGAGGGCGCTCACGTTCTCATAGTCTCCGGTAAACGTGCTGCCGAGAACGGTGACTACTCCAATGGTATTCTCGTCGCATGCCGCGGCCGCGCGTTCCGGATCAGTGACCGACTCGGTTCCCTCAAGGGGCAACGATTTGTCAGAGACATCCCAATAACGTGCAAATTTGTGCCAGCACACCTGGGTATTGGTGCCCATCACGAGGTTTGGCCGGTCCACGGGCTTGCCCAGTCGAGTCATCTTGTCGCGCCATCGCCACTTCAGTGCAAGGCCGCCCAGCATGCATGCTTCGCTTGAACCGATGGTGGAAGTGCCGATTGTCCGCTCAGGATCGGGAGCGTGCCACAGGTCAGCCAGCATGTGGACACAGCGCATCTCAAGTTCGGCCGTCTGCGGGTACTCGTCCTTGTCGATCATGTTCTTGTCGAATGTCTCGGACATGAGACGGTGGGCTTCAGGCTCCATCCAGGTGCTGCAAAAGGTGGCGAGATTGAAGCGCGAGCTGCCGTCGAGGATCAGCTCGTCATGGATCAAGTGATACGCGGTGCTGGGAGGCATTCCATCTTCGGGGATAGCGTGGCGAGGGGTTGGTCCGAGCAGAGATTCGCGCGCGTAGATGGGACGCGCCCCAGCTAAGTGCCGTCTGTGCCCATCTTGGGGGACTGCAATGTCCGTTTTCATTTCTCTATCTCCGAATAACCCATGGTAGCTGCGGCCGTTGCGAATCGTGTGTCAATCCTCGACGAATCGTTTGGAACATCCAGTGAAGCGCTCGGCTGCAATCAAATTCTGATCCTGCGTCTATAGCTGTTCATTCCTAGTGCCTGACGATTGTGGCGAGCAAGGCGGAGAGGCCGTTCCAAGCAATCTGGGCGCCAATGCAGAGCAGAATGAATGCGATCACGCGCAGGATGCCATGCGCAGTCGAGGGCGGGATTGCCTTGGTTATCTTCGGAGCGTATGCATAGCAAAAGTAACAAAGGATGCTGATAACAACGACAGCGAGAAACACGCCAACGTGGCCAAGGATATTCCGGATCAGAACTGGACTTGAGATGTGCGCGGTGAGCGTCAGTAACCCGACCAGCGTGCCGGGCCCTGAGGTAATCGGGAACGTAAACGGATAGAAAACTCCCTCCTCGAGACGTTTGGTATCCGGTTGGTTTTGTGGCCCGGTCTCCTCGGCTTTGTTTCTGGAATTGGCGCCGGCGCTTCGCTCGCTCAGTACTCCCCATCCCATGGCTGCGATGACAATGCCACCCGAGAGTTGCACGATGGGTAGAGAAATGCCGAAGAAATTAAGAATCGTCGCACCCAACAACTCGATAATCGCGAGAAAAATGATGTTGTTGATGGCGATTCTGCGCGCGAGTGAACGGAAAACCGGCGTTGGCGCTTCACCAACCAGTCCAAGAAAGACCAAAGAAGACCCGAGTGGATTGATTAGAGGCAGAAGTACGCTGAAAGCAATCAGAAAGGAATTCCAGAGAGACAATGCGAACCCTCCCCTGGTCGAAGCTTAGGCTAGCGCCTGCGGCACAGCTTGTTCCCAGCGTCCCTGCGCTTTCAATATGAGTTCTACGACCTCGCGCGCAGCACCGTGCCCTCCCGACCGGCGCGTCGTGAAATGGCAAATCGCGGCCAACTCGGGTGCGCCATCGGCTACACACACCGCCAATCCGGCTCGGCGTGCCAGAGGAATGTCGGGAAGATCATCACCCAAATACGCAACTTCCTGCTCGGTCACGCCGGCCTTTTGCATACACTCTTCGAAAGCCTCCGTCTTCTTCGCTTGTCCAAGGTAAACAAACGTGACCTTCAGTTCTTGAGCACGCCTGGCTACTGCTGGCGAAGATCGTCCAGTGATGAAGCCGGTCTGAATACCCATCGTGTGAGCCAGCGATAGTCCTTGCCCATCGTGCGCGTTAAATACTTTCATTTCGGAAACTATCGGCTCTCCCGCGCCCTGGGCGCCAGTCGTTGAGACGAGGCAGACCCCACCGTCCGTCAGAGTTCCATCCACGTCCATGAGGAAGAGTTTGATACTACGAGCACGCGCGAGTACGTGTGGCGGAGCAAGGAACTCGATAGAATCGTCTGACATGGAAAGATTTTAAGGCACATTTCAGAATGTCTGCCGGCATCGACACATTCCACATACTCTCGGATGACCAACTCGGTCTCAGAAGAATGTGCCCGCGACCTATGCCTTCTTGGCCATTGTCTTAGTTGACCAAAGCCCCAAGCGTTCGGGCCTCAGAGAACTTGTCTTCTTCCGGTTACCAGGTTAAAGATCAGAATGGCTAGTGCAACCACAAGCAGCAAGTGAATCAGGCTGCCCGCAACGTGGAAGCTGAAGCCCAGTATCCACAAGAGGAGAACGACGACAAAGATTGTCCAGAGCATATTTAGATCCTTTCCAGCGTGCAGGCGTCCTTGCATGTGAGACTTAAAAGGACGCCAGCACCGGGTTCACGCACATGCTTCTAATTTGAGGCGATTGCCTGGGCCTTTGCGTCCCTGACTGCGTCAAGGAACGAGCTCGCCGCCGCCGGTCTTGCAACCTCGCCGCTTAAGATTCGAGCGTTCGAGACGTCATGGCCGTAGATCGCTTCGGTGGAGTCGTCATCGCGGCGAATTGAAGCGCCGTCCAGAGTGAGTCCGGCAAAGGCGCCCCTGGCGCGCGAATAGGTAAGAATCTCGGCGTTCATCTTCCAATCGGTATCGGCAGAAGCATGGCGTCCTACCGGTCCTGCCGCAGCGGAGGCATCCGCGCCCAGCTCGAATTTGCTGGAGAGCAACTGCTTCATGCCACGGTCATCCTGAATAATCATGACCAGGTCAATGCCTTCGACGCCGATCTGCAAGCCCCAGCTGCCGCCTGTGATGGCAAAGAAGGCCGGCGCGCTCCATCCTTCCGACGTCCGGCACGTGGCGACACCGCGGCCGTTCTCCGCACCAAACACGAAACCACCCTTGAGCAAATGAGGAACAACAGCAATGCATTTCGCGTGCTCGAGGACCTCTTGGGGAATGCCGTTATCCGGCGCGGCCATGATCTCGTGCAGCACTCTGCCGGCATGATCCAGCCGGTTGACCGTTGCTTCACGATCCGATTCTGCCCAGGCGGCGCTAGCCACACCCAGACCGAGTATTGCCACGAACGTCACAAACTTCTTCATGCAACTCACCTTTTTCTACTCATGCGCAGCGTCACTTGCTGTATGCGCATTTGAGGCGCACAAGGTATCTCTCACCTTAGAGCTGTCGCATGAAATGATCTGAGCAATCCGGCTCAGGGAGTATAGAGAGCTATCGATCGACTAACGACGATCGCGGAGTGGGCATCTGCATTGAAGCGCTGCCCGCGCCCACGCTTGAAAATCTCGAAGAAGAACAAGCCAATTGAACCGAAGGCGCTAAAGCCCTGGCGCGCACCCTCGTGCTACGCTGATGTTGGGTATTTCTGTGGAAGCTCTCTGGATTGAGTGGCTTCCTGAAACTTTGGGTCTTCGACTTCTGTCGTTGTTCCCGACCGTCGCTGTAGTTGAGTGTGGGGGCGCATGGTCCCGGCTTCGCCTGTAACTCCGGGTGCCTGCGCAGGGTCCGGAAGGAGGCTGGTTCGGTGGCTGAGCTCAACAAGGTCCATTTTGACGTGGCGGCCTTTCTCATGAGCGCGGGACTGGGACGAAGAATTGTCCAATTGGCTCCCAAGGATGCCTTCTTTTCACAAGGAGAACCGGCGGACTCGATCTTCTATCTCCAGAAGGGCCGCGCTAAGATCACGGTTGTCTCCCATACCGGCAAAGAAGCTACCATCACACTCCTCAACGCAGGCGATTTCCTGGGAGAGGAAGCGCTCGTGGCAGTGGCGGGCCTTCGGCTGGCGACAGCCACCGCCACAACCGCATGCAGTGCACTCAAGATCAAGCGGGAAGAGATGATCCGCGTGATGCACGAGGAGCATGACTTCTCCGACCTGTTTCTGAAGTTCCTGTTGGCCCGCAGCATGCGCATTCAGGCGGATCTTGTCGATCAGCTCTTTAACTCCAGCGAAAAGCGACTGGCGCGCATTCTCCTCTTGATGGCGGAGTTTGGTCGGCCGGGTGAGCCGGAGACGCTGATTCCCAAGGTATCGCAGGAAACTTTAGCGGAGATGATCGGCACCACCCGCTCCCGTGTCAGCTTCTTTATGAACCGCTTTCGTAAGCTTGGATTTATCGAATACAACGGCGGGATCAAGGTGCACAAATCGCTACTCAACATAGTTCTGCACGATGGTTTAGCGGACGAGAACCCAGAAACTCCCCGCATATCCTGAATTCTGAAAGGCGTAGCTCCGTGCTCGCGATGCGCTGGGCCTCCAATTTCGCGATCGATCCGCCATTGTGGAAAAGCGTCGAAGCTAAAGTCAAAACCTGGCCAGAATTGAACAGCACGTCAGTTGGTTCAACCGGGATACTCTCTCCAGCAGTCATCAGCAAAGCATGGGGACGAGGTGAGATATGCCGGATTCGCCAATCAGAATCCTCATTGTGGACGATAATCCCGCGATTCGAATGTCGATGCAGCTTGTGCTCGATGAGCTTGGATACAGTGTGCGATCAGCAGCCGGTGGCTTCGCTGCGCTCCGTGAGATCCGTCGGGAGATGCCGGATATCCTTCTCGCTGACCTCGATATGTCCGGCATGTCAGGGATCGAGTTGCTCGCAGTCGTTTGGCGGCGATTTCCCGCGATCCAAAAGATCGCGATGGGCAGTGTGGACCCGAGCAACGGAATGCTTTCAGGAGTGGCTGCGGATTGCTTCTTCCATAAGGACGACGGGGTTGGAGAGCTTGTCGGGATCATCCAGGGGCTTCCGCCAGGTGAACACCACGCGCGCCAACGTTTCAACTCCAGTGCGCCGCTTCGGATCCATGTAGACGGGCACGCTGGCTCCTCAAAAGCATGCGTAACCATTGAGTGTCCTGAGTGCCTGCGAACCTTCTCCCAGCCTGTCGGCGGCCAGAAAGGCTTCATGCGCGAGACAGATTGCATCCATTGCGGAAATTCGATTCAATACGCAATTGTCGGCCCTCCGGGCCCCCTGCGACTCCGGCAACTGAAGCGCGTGACGAGTGCGACGCTCAGAGTTGAGCAGAATTGACCAGACAGCTGTTTCCACCCCACGTGATGATGGACAGAGATTGATCGTGTTTTCGGTTGGTCCTGGCAGAACTGCCTTGTGGGTCCCTACCCGAAAAACGCGGGCCACGTTGTTGGCGCTCGGTCGGAATAATAGACGCGCGCTTTTCTTCCCAAATCGAGGTAGTGTTTTGACAACCCATGCAGGCATTCCGTTCGACTCCGGCGTCTTTCTTGCAAACGCCGGACTTGGCCGCGTCATTGTCGAGTTGAAGCCAAAGCAGACATTCTTTTGTCAGGGAGACGCCGCTGATTCTGTCTTCTACCTGCAGAAAGGCCGTGCAAGGGTAACCGTGGTTTCGCAGAACGGCAAAGAGGCCACCATTACTCTGCTGTCTGCAGGGGATTTTGTCGGAGAGGAGTCCCTCGCAGCGATCATCGGGCTGCGTATGGCAACTGCCACAGCCGTGAATACTTGCTCGGCGCTCATGATCAGCAGAAATGAAATGATTCGCGTGATGCACGACGAACCTGCATTCGCCGATGTTTTCCTCAAGTTCCTGCTGGCTCGCAGCATGCGGACCCAGGCCGACCTCGTCGATCAGCTTTTCAACTCCAGCGAGAAGCGACTGGCGCGCATTCTCCTTTTGATGGCGGAATTCGGCAAGCCGGGTGAACCGGAAACCTTCATCCCGCCGGTTACGCAGGAAACGTTGGCCGAAATGATCGGTACCACCCGGTCTCGCGTCAGCTTCTTCATGAATCGCTTTCGCAACCTCGGTTTTATTAGCTACAACGGCCGGATCCAGGTACATAAGTCGCTGCTGAACGTGGTTCTGCTCGATCAACTGCCTGACCACAACGCGCAGAAGCCTGGCATCGCTGTTCCCTAAGCCTCTGCCCCGCCCGGTGCTTTATCCCCTGCGGCCGAGTCTTTGCCCTTAAGACTTGTGAACTTGAACAAGTTCGTCGAAGATCGTGCGGTATTGGATCATTGCTTTGCGGAGTTCTTCTGTGCTGGCATCGACCCGTCCGGGCCGTACCGCGATGGCGTTTGCCCGCCGATAGTCTTCCATCAGCTTTGGGTAGCCGACCGAGATATCCGCAGCACGCTGTTCGAAGCCTGCCTTGGGATAGCCAAGGGCCACCAGCAGCGCAGAGATAAGCACATCGGCTTCAGAAACCGCAGACTTCGGATGATCGACAAAGCGGGCTTGTACAGCCCGCCATTCGACAACAAAGCGTTCCCGTTCGGTGGCGGCGAGGTCGCGGATTTCGAGAGTTTTGACGCGAGTTTCACGATTGGCAAGATTCGTCTCGGCCTTACTCGAAGATCCGTGGGTGACAACGGCGCGGTCATACTCCGGCCCGAAACGCGCTCGGAAGCCGCGCGTTCTGGTTCTGCGGAATAAGTAGTACCCACCAAGAATGACAATCAAAAAAATGGCGAGTGCAGCGCCGGCAACAATCAGTTGCGTATTCGTAAAGCTATCAAACATTGCATTCTCCTATACGGTCATCTTGCTGCCGCAAGACGGTCGACTGGGGGTCTCGGGGGAGGGCCATACGGTACATCCTAAGCAACCGCGCTCGTAAATACTGCCCAGAATAGCTCACCCTTTCCACGCAGGACTGTGAATCTCGCAAGGGGCCTTTCCTAGTTGGCTAGAGCGACATGCTCATTGATCGCTTCGCCGAAGCCGCTTCTGGCTACGATCAGACGGATAACCTTTGGCTCGCCCCATTCGCATTGCGAGGGGCCCTCATGCGCGTCAATTTGATGTCCTTCGCAAGGCCGAGCAGCGCCAGCATGCGGATGAGCCAATAGTTGAAGTCCATTTCCCACCACGCCATGCCGTGCGTCGCCGATACGGGATGTGCGTGATGGTTGTTATGCCAGCCCTCTCCACCGGTCAACAGAGCGACCCACCAGTTATTGGTTGAATCGTCATGCGTATCAAACCGCCGCGAACCCCATAGATGGGTTGCGGAGTTGACTAACCAGGTCACATGGAATCCGACTGTGACTCGCAGGAGCACTCCCCAGAGCAGCCACGAAAGGCCGAGCTTCCATCCACCGATCAAGGCACCGCTGCCCAGCAGCACCATGCCAGTCAGTGTAATCGGCAGCCAGTGCCAGACTGCCAGCCAACGGTAGAACCCGTCCCTCTGCAGATCGAGCGCATAACGCGCGATCATAGCAGTTTCGTTATGCAGAGCGCCACGTAGGATCCAGCCCATGTGCGCCCACCATTTTCCATCCCGAGGGGAGTGCGGATCGCCTGGCCTGTCGGTGTATTGGTGATGCATGCGGTGCACGGCAACCCAGTAGGTAGGGCTTCCCTGCAATGCCATCGCGCCGCATAGCGCCATAGCATGCTCCAGCCACTTCGGCGTGGTGAAACCGCGATGCGTGAGCTGGCGGTGATAGCTGACAGCAATGCCTACGTTCTGGCTTAAGAGCCAGGTTGCAAGAAATATGGCCAATGAAGACCAATGGAAGCAGAATAGAGCCGCCAATGCTCCCAGATGAAAGGTTACGATCACGACAAAGAAGACCCAGTTCAACTCGTTTGATTGGGTCTGCTTCAGTTCGCCACTTGACGAGAGGACAAGCTCTTGTGGTTCTGCAATTAAAGGTGACATGGCAATTTGCTGCCTCCGTCTTTAAGTCACCGGCTTCCGTCGTCTTTGCGCTATCCCGACAGGCCGCGTATTCCCTTCATGAAGCTTTAGCAGCTCGCCCGCAAAGCATCTGAGCAGAATTGCTCACGTCCAGGCTTATGTTTTCGGGGACCACACGTTCCCGAGCAGGCATTTTGACGGAAAAGGAGATATTGATCAGCACGCGGTCTTTGCGGATGACACCTGAGCGCCGCTCTTGTGTTCAGATGGATTCTAAAGAAAGATGGAGCACAGATGCGTTTCGTTCCGAGGTTTGTAGTATGTCTGGCTCAATAGATTGGGGCGCCACAGATTCGACGATCATCTTTGGCCTGAAGAACTCATGGCTTTGCCTTCCGCTTTTCTTCGCGCTCGAAGGTTATCCAGAATCTTCTTGACAACGATAAGTGCTCGGCCTACGGTTAGCACTTAGAAGGCTAGAGTGCTAAGACTCTACTGGTGGAACTGCTTGAACGGGTCCGCTGCTCCTATCTTTTGAGCCTCCGTCCGCAATATCAGAAGCCTCCCTTTTCAAAAACCACCGAAAACACGCGTGCGGGGATCAACCCTGTTCGCGCTCGAATGTGAGGCGACAAATGACAGCAACATCCGTAACCACCACATTCATTCCACTTCATGACCGCATCCTTATCCGTCGTGTCGACGAGGGCGAAACGGTCCGCGGTGGAATCATCATCCCGGATAGCGCCAAGGAAAAGCCCCAGGAAGGCGAAGTCGTCTCTGTTGGCAAAGGCAAATCCAACGATGAAGGGAAGATCTTCCCTCTCGACGTCAAGACGGGCGACAAGATTCTCTTTGGCAAATACTCTGGAACCGAGATCAAGATTGACGGCGAGGACTTCCTGATTATGCGCGAGGAAGAGGTCCTCGGCATCCTCAAGAAGTGAATTGCAGTGATCAGTGGGTAAGCGAAACCCCCACATGGTACTCCGATCGTCACTGAACGCCTGGTCTTGATTGCCCGCGACAACTCACTTACTTACAACTGAACATTGACTAACGGTCACGGTTCACAATTCTTAGGAGTTACAAGTATGGCAAAGCAAATTCTGCACGGTGAAGAATCCCGCCAAGCGATCCTCCGCGGCGTGAACATTTTAGCCGACGCCGTTAAAGCAACGCTCGGGCCGAGGGGCCGTAACGTTGTCCTTGAGAAAAAGTTCGGCTCGCCCACCATCACCAAGGATGGCGTAACGGTCGCCAAAGAGATTGACCTGCAGGACCCGCTGGAAAACGTAGGCGCGCAGCTAGTGCGTGAAGTGGCGTCGAGAACAAGCGATTTGGCCGGCGACGGCACCACGACCGCGACGGTTCTCGCACAAGCCATCTTCCGCGAAGGCGTGCGGACTGTAGCAGCTGGTGCGAATCCGATGGCCTTGAAGCGCGGCATCGACAAAACCGTGACGACTATCATTGGAACTCGCGACAAGGACGGCAACTGGGTCGAGGGGGGCGCACTGGGCAAACTGTCCAGACCTGTGGACGAAGATTCCGTCGCCCAAGTAGGTTCCATTTCGGCGAATGGAGATCAGGAGATTGGCGAGATCATCGCCCGGGCAATGAAGACGGTGGGCAAGGATGGCGTCATCACTGTCGAAGATTCGAAGACGGGCCTAACTTTTCTGGAAACCGTGGAGGGGATGCAGTTTGATCGCGGTTACCTGAGTCCCTACTTCGTCACCGACCCAGGACGGATGGAAGTGGTGTTGGATGAGCCCTCCATCCTGATTTTCGAGAAGAAGATCAACAGCATGAAAGATCTTCTGCCCCTGTTGGAGCAGGTCGCCCGCGGTGGCAAGCCTCTTCTGATCATCGCCGAAGATGTGGAAGGCGATGCCCTGGCGACCCTGGTCGTGAACAAGCTGCGCGGTACCCTGAACGTGGCAGCAGTGAAAGCTCCAGGCTTTGGCGATCGGCGCAACGCGATCCTGAGCGATATCGCTGTCCTGACCGGCGGCAAGGCCATCACCGAAGATCTCGGCATCAAGCTCGACGGCGTGAAGCTCGAAGATCTCGGCAAGGCAAAGCGCATCACCATCGATAAAGACAACACCACGATCATCGACGGCGCCGGCGAGGCCAGCAAGATCAAAGGCCGCGTGACCGAGATCCGTGCGCAGATCGAGAAGTCCACTTCGGATTACGACAAGGAGAAGCTCCAGGAGCGGCTGGCCAAGCTCGTGGGTGGCGTTGCCATCATCCAGGTGGGCGCTGTCACCGAGACCGAGCTGAAGGAGAAGAAAGCTCGCGTTGAGGATGCTCTGCATGCTACCCGTGCAGCAGTCGAGGAAGGCATCGTCCCGGGCGGCGGTGTGGCACTCGTTCGTGCCATCCCGGCCGTCGACGCTCTCATCAAGACGCTTGAAGGCGACGAGAAGATCGGCGCGCACATCGTGCGGCGATCCCTCGAGGAGCCCTTACGCCAGATCGTTGCCAATGCGGGCGAGGAAGGTGCGGTTGTCGTGGCCAAGGTTCTCGCATCGAAGGACCATCACTACGGCTATAACGCAGCTACGGGCGTGTTCGAGGATCTGGTGAAAGCCGGTGTCATCGACCCAACCAAGGTGACCCGCACGGCACTCGAAAACGCAGCATCGATTGCCGGCCTTCTGCTGACCACCGAAGCTCTCGTGGTCGAGCTGCCCGAGGCCCGGTCTGCGGTACCGGCCGGCGGCAACGGCGGCATGGACGGCATGTACTAACTTCGAATGCGGACCGCTCAATCCAGTGGTCGCCGCACAAGAGCAGAAAGGCCCTCAGCTTTGGCTGGGGGCCATTTTCTGCTAGTTCGATCAGAGCCCCACCTGCGGTCTGTGTACAAGCTGGCGATCGTACGCGTAGGTCAAAACAGGACTGACTTTCAACTATTGAACGCACCATAATAAGGCATGAAAAAGATTTGGCTTGGATTGGTTCTACTCTTCTGCTTCGCAGTACCCTATGCGTCGCAGGCGCAGGTTGTGGTGGTCATACATCACCGCCATCATCATCACCACCACCATCATCCTAACCTCGATCAGTAAGAATCGAGGACGCAACCGTCCACACATCAAGAAGGCATCGTCGCCGTGAAAATGGACGTCAACCTCAGATTGAAAGCTCAAACTAATCCGGACCTATTGCGCGACTATGGGTACCAATTGAATCTATCGAGGACCTATGAATGAAGATCGTTCGAAAGGCACCATGGACGAAGTAGTGGGAAGCCTGAAGCAAAAGGCGGGTAAGTTGACGGGTAATACTCCGCTCCAAATCAAGGGCATTGCCCAGCAGGTAAAGGGTAAGCTTGAGAATAGCTGGGGTGAGGCCATACACGCGGTGAATGAAGCAAACGAGGAGTCGAGAACACAAAATGGCACACGTACAATTGGAAGCGGGCCATTCGGCGGGGCTGGTCGCAGACAGTAAGGGCGCGTAGTGCCTCTGGCTTCGCCACGGAACTTCGCGTTGTAAGATCGCTTCCCGCTTTGCCCTCACCATCCGACTGCAATCTGGTTCGATTTGAGGGCCACGTGAACCCATGACAGCCGTGCGCGCATCTGTCACGTCTCGATGGTTTCGAGCCCTTCTAAAAGCGCTCGGCCCCGGCATCATCACCGGGGCTGCAGATGATGACCCCTCTGGTATCGCAACATACTCTGTTGCCGGTGCACAGCTCGGAACAAAACTTCTTTGGACCGCACTTCTGACCTGGCCGCTCATGGCTGCGGTCCAAATCATGTGTGCTCGCATTGGCCAGGTAACGGGGCAAGGCCTGGCCGC
This sequence comes from uncultured Occallatibacter sp., assembly GCA_964585715.1. GTDB lineage: Bacteria > Acidobacteriota > Terriglobia > Terriglobales > Acidobacteriaceae > Telmatobacter. The sequence continues at coordinate 6,212 of CAZPEZ010000017.1, read as the reverse complement.
GAACTTCAAGCTGCGATTTCCAAGATGGCTGTTGCTTGGCTTCGTGATCGCGCTGCTGGCCGCAAACACGATCAACATTGCGGCCGATCTTGCAGGCATGGCGGATGCCGCTTCCATGCTCTCGGGCATCAATTCTCATTGGTTCGTGATCGCGTTTGCGCTCCTGATTTCGTGGGCAACGGTCAGGCTCCCGTATCAGCAGATTGCGAACGTCCTCAAATGGCTTGTTCTTGTCCTGTTCGCGTACCCCATAACTGCATTTGTGGTGGGAGCCAATTGGGGCAAGGTGCTGCGCGCTACCCTGGTGCCGTCGCTGCCGCGTAGCCAGGTCGAATGGGCAACTCTGGTTGCAATCCTCGGCACCACAATCAGCCCGTATCTATTCTTCTGGCAGGCGAGTGAAGAAGTCGAAGAGGAGAAGTCTGAAGGTCGGAGTTCGCTTGCGCTACGCAGAGGGGCCACGCCCGAGGAACTCGAGCTTAGAAATATTGATGTAGGCGTCGGTGCGTTCTTTTCGAACATGGTCATGTTCTTTATCATCCTCACCACCGCCATCACTCTCAACAGACACGGCATCACGAATATCGCGACCTCGCGCCAGGCCGCCGAAGCCCTTCGTCCGTTCGCCGGCAACTTTGCAGCGACACTCTTCACCCTGGGCATCGTCGGCGTCGGATTCCTCGCCATTCCCACGCTGGCCGGATCGGCGGCATACGCCTTTGCCGAGACGCTCGGTTGGCGCCAGGGCCTGAACAAGAAACTCAAACAGGCCCGCTGGTTTTACGCTCTGATTCTCGTCTCAACTGCGGCAGGTGTTGGGCTGGACTTTATCGGCGTCAATCCCGTAAAAGCGCTCTACTGGACCGCAGTCATCAACGGGTTGTTAGCGCCCTTCCTGCTGGTCGCAATTCTGATTGTCGCTGCGGACAAGAAGCTGATGCAGGGCCAGGCGAGCTCCCGGCTCGGATGGATTGTCGTGGCTCTCACGACAATCGCCATGTTCGCCGCCGGCATCGCCATGTTTGTTGTATAGATCGCCGCTCTCGCTGGATTCGCGACGGGTGAGCATTTGTGCACAGACTCGGCCAGAAATCCATGGGAGCTTGACCTTGGCACACTGCGCCCCAGCCTACTTCTTCAAGCGCCCCGCTTCGATGCAATTCAGCTGGGCCGCCGGTGGATGACCTGGCAAGGAGATTCCTATGCGTACGATCCGATTTCTATTGGCTCTTCTGATAATGGCCATTCCGGCCGCTTCATTCGGACAAATTGGCATAAGAGTCGCTATTGGCCCACCTATGCTGCCCTCCTACGAGCAGCCGATCTGCCCTGGGGATGGCTATCTGTGGACGCCCGGCTATTGGGCCTATGACGAAAGCGTCTCCGACTATTACTGGGTTCCGGGTACCTGGGTTGAGGCGCCGGAAGAAGGCTACCTCTGGACACCCGGCTATTGGGGTTGGGGCGAAGGCGGTTATTTCTTCAATGAGGGGTATTGGGGACCTACCGTCGGCTTCTATGGCGGCGTCAACTACGGTTTCGGTTACTTTGGCGAAGGATACGGAGGCGGCCGCTGGAACAACGGACACTTCTTCTACAACCGCTCTGTCAACAACATCGATGTAGTGAATACCCACAACGTCTACAACGAGCGCATCGAGAACAACACACAGAACCGCGTGAGTTACAACGGTGGACGGGACGGGATCGAAGCGCGCCCAAGCTCGCAACAAGAGGCCTCCGCAAGAGAAAGACACATCCCGGCAGTCGCAGCACAAACTGAGCACATGCAAGCCGCGCGCACCAATCCGAACCAGCGCGCAAGTATGAACCACGGCAATCCGGCAATCGCAGCCACCCCGAGGCCTGGAGATTTCAACGAGGCACATGGAGCGGCCCGCCCAAACGAAGCAACGGAGGCGTCCAGAACTGGAACAGGCGGTTCTGCAACCGAAACCCATGTCATGGTGCATCCGAACGATCTTCCGCCGATTGCCCGCCCCGCACCGGTCAACTCAGGAAATGCGAAGACAGACCGGAAATATGAACAGCAGCAGGACAAGTTGATCGCCAGACAAACTCAGGAGCGGCAGAGTCTTCAGCAGAGGCAGGACGTGGAACATCAGCAATTGACTCAGCAGAAGGCAAACGAAGCCAGAACGCAGCAGGTGGAACAACAGCACCAGCAACAGACGCAGCAGTTAACGCAGAGACACGCAGAACAGCAGCAGACCTTGCAATCTCACCAACCTCAGGCGAGGCAGCAGGACCGCCCCCACGAAAAACCTTGACTCTCTGCAGGGCTTGCATTTGGCCGGGTTTAACCTACCCGGCCATTCCTTCTGGCTTCGAGCCGCCTCACCGCGCAACCTGAGGGAGCGACCGATGGGCAAGTCGCAGGAACGCAGAAAAGAGACGAGCCAGGCTAGTTCAGTCCGCGAGAGCTGGTTCTGCGCGCGACTCGTGTTTAGCCGCCACATCGGACTTGCGAAGGCTGCGGATCTTCCATATCCCGAAACAGGCTCCGGCTACCATGAGTCCCACGAAAACCCAAAGCAGCGGTGCCGACCATTTCTGCAGCGAGCCGGACCACAGGCGGATCACGCCGCGCCCGTACGCCACGCCGAGCCAGGCGATAACGGAATAGCGCAGGGTGCGCGCCGCGCCGAACACGACGAGAAAGCGGCTTCGCGAGACACCTAGCGAGCCAGAGGCAAGCGCAAAAGGCAGCAAAGGAATGGGCGGTGGAAGCACTGCGGGAAGAAACACAGCAAGGATGGGGTGATGTTTGACCCAAGCGACAATGCGCCTCAGAATGCGGGCCGGGACGTAGCGGCGCAATGCCGCCTCCCCTCCTCTGCGCCCGACGTCCCAAGTGGTGTAGCCGCCCACAAGGCTGCCGAGGATGGCCATCGCTGCAAGCAACCATGAATTTCCACCGTGCGCCACCAGCCAGAGGAGCACGAGATCCGTGCTACCCGGCAGAGGCAATGGAATCACGGAGGAATCGACCACCGCAATGAAGAAGAGACCCAGCGCTCCTATGTGCACGAGCCAGTTGGGCAACAGGGAATGATGCGAGCGCGGCGCAAGAAACTGGGCCTGTTGTCGAAGAAGACTTTTCATGCAGACTCGGCCTTACAACGGGAGGCTCTTAGTTTCGGAACAACCAATCGTTCGATGCGGGATGGTATAGGGCGAGATGCATCGTGCACTTCTTCCGCGGGCGCGCGCCGTTCGCGAGCATAGATCTAAGAGCCACCCTACCTGTTGACGCGCCAATCGTGCGACACTAGATTCGACCAATGAGCAGAAGTACAAGGACAAGGACCAACCCCAATCCACCGCTGGGATAGTAGCCCCAGTTTCTGCTATGCGACCATCGCTGTAGAGCGCCAAGCAGCGCTAACAGAGGAATCACCACCAATACGGTTCCTTAGCATATTTGGTTCCTCACTTTCCTGAATGAAGGCAGGGTGTTCAGCATCCTCTGCGTCTCTCTACGAGCCCGCAGAGGATATGCCTTCGAGTGCTTACTGCACACTTCCGATCGTTGCGTTTGCTGGGGTTCCAATGGCATCGCCGGATACAACAAGTTCCACTCTCCGGTTCTCTTGCCGGCCAGAGGAGCTGTCGTTCGAGGCGACCGGCAGTGTGTTGCCGAAGCCCTGTGCTGTGACGGTATTGGTTGTTACGCCCGATTGCACGAGGTAGTCGCGTACTGCGCCGGCACGATTCTCAGACAGCTTTTGGTTCATCGCATCACCCCCGACGTTGTCGGTGTATCCGCCTACTGCAATGTTGAGGCTCGGATAGGCAATCAGGATTCCGGCTACCTTTGCCAGCTTCTCCCGTGCACCCGGCTTCAACGAGTATTGACCCGTATCGAACAACACATCGGACATGCTGACGATGAGTCCCCGTGCAGTGTCCCGCGTCTCAAGGATCCTGTTGAGTTGCTCTGACAATTGCGCACGCATAACCGCCTTTTCGCTATCTGCCTGGTGCTCATTCTGTTCTGAGAGCTGTGCATTCCGGCGAGATTGGTCGGCGTCAGCCTGCGCTGCGGTAATCGCCGCCGCCGACCTTAGTTGATTTGCAGCCAAATCAGCTTCTGCGTTTGCTGCATCCGACTGAGCTTTTTCCTTTTGCCGTGTCGCCTCATCAGCTTGCGCCTTCGATTGTAGCTGTGCGTCGCTGGAGGCCTGGTTTTCGTTCTGCGCTTGCTGTGCGGCTATGCGGGATTGGGCGGCATCGGCCTGAGCAGCGGTGATTGCCGCCGCGGAAGCCGTTTGGTTTGTGGCCATGTCAGCGCGCGCCCGTGCCTCAGCGGCTTGCGCGCCTGCCGTATCGGACTGCGCCTGGTCCTTCAGGAGGATGGCGTTGTCTGCCTGGGCTTGCGATCTGGCTTGTGCGTCCGTCGATGCCTGGCGTTCATCCGCCCTGCGAGCCTCCTCGATCTTTGTGACCGCGATCGAGCGCGCATCTTCCGCCGTTTGGACGGTTTCACGGGACGTCGCAATCAGCTCCTTCTTTTGCAAATGCTCTCCCATAGCGTACGCGTCCGCAGTGTTCATCAATTGGACCGCATGTTGATAACTATCGCCTGCGTATGTTTCGGCCCCCTCGGATTTCGCGATGCGCATCGCATTCCGCGCCTCCAGGAATTCCAGGGGCAAGCGGGCATCCAGAACCACAGGGTCGAACTTGTATCCGGTAGGAATATAGCCCCCACGCTCCATGAGCTCGTATTTTGCATCCACGGCTTCAGTCGTCCCCTTGGTGTCGGCGCGTACAAGGTTTTCAAGGACGACCACATTACTGGGCTGATGAACGGCATAATACGGCTCCGCCGTAACGATCAGCGCGAATGCTTGCAAATTGGTGGTCGCCTTCAGTTTGCTTCGATCGTTGTCGCCGATCAGCACTTCGCCCAGGTTGGCTGCGCGGCCATCCGGTGAAATCGCCCAAAGGACGTAAGTGAGATATTCATTGCCAAAGGTCGTTGGGGTTTGCAGGTTCCCGAATTCCGCTTCCACTTCCATGGTGCCACGCTTGCTGCGCACTTTGGCAGTTCCGTTGGCTGAAGGCAGCAACGCGGTGCCCGCGAAATCCACGCTGGTGGACCCACTTTGATGCTGATAGTTGACTGCTTCGACCGTGCGGCTCACTTCGTTCACGACAAAGACAGGCGTTGTGCCCGCAGGGACGAGAACCATCCTTTGTTGCGAGCTGGTTTGAGCAAACGCGCTCAAGCCGAGGGCGCTTCCGATTACGAACATCAACGGGTATTTCAAGGTAACTCCTACAGGCAGAAAGCTGCCGTACTGAATGTTGTCTCAAGTTAGCGGGCCAATCGATGGAGGCTGCCGCGCTGCGATCGTTCAATGCCCGACGCGGAATTGCCGAAGGTGATCAAACAACCCATAGAGGTTTCCGATCCAAATGACCAAGACGATGACGACAACGGCATTTAGTATCGATTTGATTTGTCCCTGCATCGGGATGAAACGGTTCACAAGCCACAACACGACTCCTGCTGCGACAATTGTGATGAGAACGGTGGTAAGTGGCATTTCGAACGCTCCAATCTTGTTCTCGTCCCCGGTCCACTCGCAGGGCGCACGAGAAGTTCCAAGCATTCGGGCCGAATTGCCTTCCTGCTTCCTACATGGCTTCCCTTGGTCGATCCCTTAGTGCGTGAAGGCTGCCGAGATGTCAACAAGAGACAGGCAGATGTTGAGTTCTATTCATCATGCAGGCTGCTAAGAGATAAACAGACAGACTGAACCACTTAGCATGGGAAACCGAACGGAAGAGAAGGACGATGACCCCTATTCCGCTTCATTCTGATTTTTTCAAGGTCACGCAGAAATAGCTGAGCTACTCTGCTCACCTCGGAAAGACAGCTTGCTGGTCAGGTCGCCCCGGCTGTGCCATGCGCTATTGCTTTTGAGCCACAGCTGGCGTGATTGGGACCGGCCGGTCGGCATTGGCAATCGGCACGCTCCCGGTCGGCAGCAGCTTGTCGGCTGGCATCTCCGTGCCTGCCGCGAAAACGAGAATCTGAATCGATCCCCACTCGGCATCGACCTTCGCGCCGGTTTGCTTTCCCATTCCTATTGTCTTCAGCAGGGAGTTATCGAATCCGAAGTTCTCGGCTAGATACGCACGCACAATCATGGCTCTGGCTTCGGTGAGCACCGCGTCCT
>CAZPEZ010000016.1:0-59176 GCA_964585715.1 uncultured Occallatibacter sp. | reverse complement strand
GGAGAAGAAGGCGGAGCGGCAGTTGCCGAAACGCTGAGCGGAAAGAATAATCCCGCGGGCCGGCTGCCGGTTACGTTCTACATCGGCGTCAACCAGTTGCCAAACTTCGAGGACTACGGCATGGCTAACCGGACTTACCGCTACTTCAACGACAAGCCGCTCTATCGGTTTGGCTTCGGACTCAGCTATACGACCTTCAAGTACAGCGACCTCAGTGTCCCGATGCAGGCGGTGGCAGCGGGTCAGCCAGTAAGTGTCGAAGTGACCGTGACTAATACAGGCAAAGTTGCGGGAGATGAAGTTGTGCAGGTCTATCTCAAGTTCCCTGCCGTGAAGGGTGCGCCGCTGGTTGCTCTCCGCGGATTTCAAAGGCTTCATCTCGAAGCGGGTGCGAGCCAGAAGGTTCATTTCGACCTAAAGGACCGCGACCTGGGCATAGTGACCGAGGAAGGAAATCCAATCATCGCGCAAGGCGATTACACCATCAGCGTCGGCGGTGGTCAGCCCGACACAGGAGCGTCAGTAGTTGCCGGAAAGTTCCATATCGAAAGCCAAATCGACTTACCGGAATAAATGGGCGTCGGCCGATTTCCTCTCAGGGAAAATGGGGATTCGTGCACAGGCGAACTTCTGCAAACGACTTGCGATCACGGTAGCATGTAAAGCAGTCCATTCTTTGGCGGACCACACAGGAAAACCCGCCGGTGTTGCCGAGCGAGATCACCGGAAACCCGGAAGTAGATCCAAGACCGGATCACTTCCGGATCGGGCACAAGGCGAGCACGACCGCGTTTTTGGTGGGCAGACTTTTTCTTTGTGCCAGTAATCAGCGTAATCTGTCTGGTTTCATTGCCCAATTCCCTTGCTTCAGCGCGGGCCGCCTCGTCGGCGACCTTCACTTCCCTCAATCCAAGGAATACGACAAGATCAGGCTCGCCAAGTCCGATGGCCATGCACGCCAAGGCGATCACTCGCCCGTTCTCTATTTGGCAGATGCTACCTTTGGCGCGGCTTGAAAACCTTCGTCGATTGCTGGGCGCGAGAGGTGAGCGACCGTGTTGACAAGGGTCTTACCTGCCGCAGCCAGCGCAATCGCTACCGCTGCGCGGTGATCGAAGCCGGCCGCCCTCAGCGCGTTGACATCGCTGTCAGAGACCTGTGTGCGCTTTGCCGCAATCGCGGCAGAGAACCGGCGCACCGCCTCAAGCTTCGGGTCCTGCAGTCGTCCGCCATTGCGCAGTACAGCAACTACATCCTCCGGCGCGCCGATCTTCGCCGCAAGCGTCGCATGAACGGCTACGCCATAGTCAGCGCCGTTCTCTCGGCTCGCTGCTGCCAGGGCTACCTGCTGGGCAATCGGATCCAGCGAGGTTGTACTGAGCGATTCCAGAAGGTTCAGGTAGGCACCAAGCACGGATGGCTCCGATGCCAGCGCATAGCCGAGATTCGGGACAAAGCCGAATACCTCACGCATCTGATCGAGGATTCCCTTCGCTGAATCCGGGACCGACTTCTCATTCAGTTCCCCAAAGAAGGCTGTTCCCTGTGCGCCATCGAGATGGCGGGCGAGAAATGAGCGGATGATTCGGCTGATCTCATCGAGATGAGTTTCGAGAGGAAAGTGGCCGGCATCGATCAGATGCACTTCGACGTCCGGAATGTCCTTACGGAAGGCTTGAGCGCCCTGGGGTAGAAAGAACTGATCGTTCTTTCCCCATACGGCAAGCGTTGGAGGGCGATGGGTGCGGAGATACTCCTGAAACTTAGGGTAGAGCGCCACATTGGCTTTATAGTCGCCGAAAAGATCGAGTTGGATCTCATCATTGCCCGTTCGGTCAAGGAAATGCTGATCAAGCGTATGGCTTTCCGGCGCAATCAGCGCAACGTCCGGCTCTCCGTGGGTGTATTGAAACTGCGTCGTGCCGGATTGCAGAAATACGCGCAGATGGCTTCGATTCTCCTCCGTCGGGTTCTGCCAGTAGGCTCGGACTGGATTCCAGCCGTCACTCAATCCTTCCTCGTACGCGTTCCCGTTCTGCGAAATCAGCGCGGCAACCCGCACGGGGCGCGCGACTGCAAGCCGGAATCCAACCGGCGCACCGTAGTCAAAGACATAAAGGGCGTAGCGGGTCAGCCCAAGCACATCAGTGAAGCCCTCAATGACGTCCGCCAGATGGTCAAAGGTGTAGCCGAAATCCTTCGCCGCTGGCGAGTCGGAAAATCCGAAGCCCGGAAGATCTGGCGCGATCACGCGGTATTTGTGCGAGAGGCGGTCGATGAGGCCGCGGTACTGATGGCTGGATGTCGGAAAACCGTGCAGCAGCAGTACCACCGGGGCATCCCTATGCCCGGCTTCGCGATAGAAGATGTTGAGCGCCGATCCATTTCGGCGATCGGTGACGGAAACTGATTGGTACGTCGGCAGCGCAGACATGGGAATCTCCAGAGTTAAAGTTGTCCGGTTAGCTATTATTGTACCGAACAATCGGTACAATAGTGGAACTAGTCACTCCATGTCAAGCTGATTTGCAGAGACATTACCGGGAGGGTGTAATCTATCTACCGAACGAACGGTCTATCGTATCGGAGGGTTTCGCGAGAATGCCAGCCGCACTTGCGTCAAAGGATGAAATCGTCGATCGCCTCTTCACAGTCTTTCGAGATCGAGGATTCGAGGGTGCGTCACTGGCCGACCTGTCCCGCGCAACAGGCCTCGGAAAATCGAGCCTCTACCACTATTTCCCTCAAGGCAAAGAACAGATGGCCGAAGCTGTGCTCGACCGGGCTTTGGCTTTGATTGACACGGCAATCGTCGGTACGGCCCAGGCTCCCGAATCGCTCAAGGCGCGGGTTCGTAAGACTGTTGCGACACTCGAGCAAATCTACGGAGGAGGACGCACCTCTTGCGTGCTCGGGCATCTCGCCACCGCGGCAGTCGGATCGGTCGCCCGGCAGCGACTGCACGACGCCTTCGCCCATTGGATCGACGCCATTGCAGCACTGGCGGGCGACGGCGGAATGCCGCCGGCACGCGCACATCACTTCGCGGAGGATTGGGTAGCTCGTCTCCAGGGAGCCTTGACGCTCCAGGCGGCAACAGGGAACGTTGGGCCGTTCGATCGAGCAATGAAGGCTCTGCTCGCTCTTGCGAACCGAGACGCGACGCCGAAGTAATCACATGGCCATCGAGTTCCTGTCGGTGGACGCGCAACTAGGAAAGCACGGACTTGCAGAGCGCAAACTTTTTCTATAGCTGCACAAACAGGCCAGCGGGCAATAGCGGGCATGGCCCCCGGGATCGATGGCATTTGCGGCATCTGCTTTCTGTAACTCACAGATTCCATTTACCCTATTCGAGAGCGAATCTCACCCTCTCCGCCATAGTTCGGCGCTCCTAGCGCTGTCGCCCCCCTTATTCAAAGCTGGCCTTCGAGACTAGCGCTTCAGCAGATAGGAAATGCTGTTCGAGGCAATACGGGCGGTCTGTCCCGTGCCGACGACTGTTTGAAAATGTGATTTGATGCTGGTAACCATCACGCTGACTGGGCCGAGGTTCTTTACGTCGACCGACCAGGGCTTGCCTTGTGCATCCGTCTCAGGAGGGGACGGCGGCAGATAGATGACCGCCGGCGCATTGATGAGCTCCACGAGACTACCCCCAAATCCGACCTCGATCGTGTTTTTGTGTGGCTGCAAGTGAATCACGGGCCTAGACTGCATTGCGATTAACTGACCTCCGAGAAACACGAGGCCAAGGAACAGCATTCGCATGCTTCCCCCTAACTCCCCTCACAGGGCGAGCCGGCATTGCGGGTTTCTGATTCTAAGTCGGACAATCCTCGCCGGAACAAGCGAGGATAACCGAAGTGACGACACCGCCGGTCCTTCCTGTCCTAATCCGGATCCCGACTAATCGCCGTGTTCTCGTCGTTAGCCACGGGAGGGTTCTGGTTTTGAAGCGCTAAGTAAAAAAGCAATTCGACCCGACTGGAGACCCCAAGCTTCTCGAACGCCCGGAACAGGTAATTCTTCACCGTGTGCTCACTCAGGCTTAGTTCGCTAGCAATCGCTCGATTCGTCTTGCCCTTGGCAGCACAATGCACCACTTGCAACTCGCGGGCTGTCAGGCTCTGCGCTTCGCGAGCAGACACCAGGTTGAATGCCGGAATGCTCTTAAACGCATCCATCAAGGAGCTAGTCTCCTGCCGCCCTGCCCAGATGTAGCCTTTCCGCACATGCTCGATGCAGTCAAAGAACTCGGGCATGGACTGGAGGCGCGAGAAGACTCCACGTGCCCCTGATCGAAACGCCTTGATGACTGACTCCTGATTACTGACATTGAGAAGCATCACGATGCCGACGTGTGGAAAGGAACGATCGAGCAGATTAGCCAACTCGAATCCATCGCCTAGCTCAGACTGTGCTTCGGCGCCAATAACGACAAGGTCGATCGAGTCTGTGGTTAGAGCAGGCATGAGTTCTGATGGCTGGATGGTGGTCGCATCACAGCGCCTTTCATGGACAAGCGCATTTGCCAGCAGATCGCTGCTCATTGGATCCCGGTCAACGATGAGAACCTTATACCTCGATTCAGCACCCTTCGGAGCAATCTGCACAACTCCCTTTCTTAGGTTTGATGAGATGTGTTGCTGCTGGTCGGCGACTCGAAGCGAATTTTTGGGCTTTGATGAAGACAGGAGCAAGGGGATCCTCCTATAACTGTCCGGCACGTGTTGGCCCGGACATAGTATTGGATGTATGACTAGTTATCGATTCCTGATCGTCCCTGGGCTAACAGTCGCGTGCCCTAGTGTGATTGAGGGAGCACCCCTCTGAGCCACCAAACTCCGGTGGCAGCATCTGGACAAAGTAACGCAGGGGGAGTCAAGATGCCGACGAATGCCTTGCCCTCAATGTACAGAGATGCAGGGATTTTGCAACAGGTTTCTCGCCCACCACATACTTTCGTCTCTAGCAACAACAGGGGCTATTGCGCGTGCGATGCTGCGACTTTCGCGCTCTGGGGTGAGTCTCTGGAGACGATTGTGACTAGGATAGTGCCATCTTTCTCACCCGCTTTTCAAACTCTTGGCCGCTTGCAGGGGACAACGGTAAGCCGTACTCTGCCCTCACGGATGTGCCACGACCCCATCTCCGAGCGCCTGATCGAGCGCAGAAATGCGGCGAGGTATAGGTTGCGGCCTCCGGTCACCTTTCATTGGGATCACGTGGGAAGGCGCACTGAGAAAGGCTTTACGAGCGACGTCGGGCTCAAAAGCGCACTACTTCAGAGCAGACTGTGTCCGCCAGTTGGAACCGTCGTTCTCGTGGAGCTTCTGATTCCGCTATCGGATCTGAGTGGGAGTGAGTTGCGCGTGGGATGCATCCCACGAGTTACTCGGGTTGCCCAGACTCCGGAGCGCGGCGTCTTTGGGATTCAGGGCTGCTTTGAAGACGGACAGATTATGGAGCGGTAAGAGACGCCCAACCTGTACGCACGTCAAGTTACGAAGGTCCACATTAGGCAGGAAATCGGTTGTGGGACCGAAAGGGCGAAGCTATGTACAGTCACGCCCTGTAGGAGAAGGGGGACAATGACATCCGAAGACGTGCACTACTCTCCGGACACTGCGTGGTTCGCTATTTGGACGCGATCGCGACAGGAAAAACTTGTCGCTTCCATATTCGACTCTCTCCAAGTCGTGCACTTCCTTCCGCTGAAATCCGAAATCCATCGTTGGAGCGATCGCAAGCAAGCGGTTACTATCCCCCTCTTCCAAGGCTACTTATTTGCGCGTCTCAATCCTACCAAGGACACCCGGCTTCGTGTATTGAATACTCCTGGCGTAGCCGGTCTCGTTGGCAATCAGGCTGGTCCTCTACCGCTGCCTGATTATGAGATAGAAAACATCCGGACTGTAATTACACAAAAGATGCAGTGCTCCACTTACGCTTCAATCCCAATCGGCGACAGGGTCCGAGTCATACGTGGCGCGCTCGCAGGTGTCGAGGGCACGCTGCTACGGGCCCATGCTGATTCCAAGCTCGTGCTTTCAGTGGAGATGATTCGCCAGTCCGTCGCTGTGAGCATTTGCGCTTCGGACGTGGAGCCGATCGGAGCCCCCTCTCATGCGCAGATTGCTTCCGAAGCTCCGGCGATCCCTGTCGCCTCATACAGGACCTAGCTATCGATAGCTCCGTCGATAGCGCTTATCGCTCTTCCGAATGGCCGAGGATATCGAATGACCATCTGCTTTCTTCGTAGCGTCGCAATCGCGAGCATTGCCTTCCTCTCCAACGCAGGGTCGCTTTCCGGTCAGGAGGCCACTCTCAAGCAGGAATCGGCCAGAGCCACTGTCGAAGTGCCTAACGGGCCTCAGTTAGAACAGCGCTACCCCCGGTATGTGATACAACGGCAGGATGTCCTGTTGCTCTCCTTTCCCCTGTCCCCGGAGATGAATCAGACAATCACTGTCCAGCCGGACGGGTACATCAACTTGCTAAACGCGGGCAGCGTGCACGTGCAAGGCATGACGGTACCGGACGTGGCAGCAGCTGTAAAACATGCCTATGCCGGCGTGCTCAACAACCCAATCGTTACAGTAGACCTTCAGGATTTTCAAAAACCGTTCTTCACGGTGACGGGCCAGGTCGGAAAGCCGGGCCAATACGAGTTGCGGTCCGATATCACGGTGGCGGAGGCGGTTGCTGTTGCGGGCGGAATGCTGGCCACCGCCAAGACGCAGCAGGTCTTCCTGCTTCATCGATCCACGAATGACTGGTTCAAAGTGGAGAAAATCGACCTACGGGACATCCTGAACGGGAAGAAGGTCGATGAGGATGCATTCATCAGGCCAGGGGATATGGTTTTTGTTCCAGAAAGCGCCATCACAAAGTTTAGGAAGTACGTGCCCTACAGCGCAAACGCTGGGTCCTACCTGAGTGAGACTCCGTAGCTTCCTACCCTAAGACAGTTATTGGGAGCAGTTCGCGGACTAGTGTTCCAAAGAGGCAGGTCGATCCTGACAGTTCACGACAACCAACCTTTCGGTTATCCAGTAGGTGATGCATGCAACAAGCACATAGATCTCATCGGGAGAGCGAAGAGACTTTTAGAATCTCCATTCGCGAAGTTGTGTCGCCTCTTTTCCGAAGAAGTCGTATTCTCTTCGTGACGTTCGTGGCATTGCTCACACTGACTGCGCTTGTGGCCTTTCTGTTGCCAGCACCCTACAAAGCGCATATGGCTGTCCTCGTGAAACGAGACCGCCTTGACCCGCTCGTCTCGACCGAAGCCACAACGCAGGTAATCACAGGAAGCCCATCAGTTACAGAAGAGGAGACTAACTCTGAAGTTGAGTTGCTCCAGAGTCATGATGTTCTCGAAAAAGTCGTGCTCGCGAGCGGACTAGAAACGTCGCACGACGACACATGGGTACACCGGACGATGAGCCAGATTGGGACCCTTCTGCAACCCAACCAAACCGATGCCGATCGCTTGGAGAACGCGGTCCGGAAGCTGGCGAAGAAGTTGAAAGTCGAGACGGGGACGACAAAGAGCAATCTCATCGACGTCACCTATAAGTCCCCGGATCCTCGGCTGTCCTATGCGGTAATGCATGCTCTGGCAAACTTTTACATGGACAAACATGTCGAAGTTCATCGGCCTCTTGGTTCTGCTGATTTCTTCTCTGGCGAGGCCGACAAATACAAGCGCGCGCTCGACGCTTCTGAGCAGCGGCTTCGCGATTTCAGTCGTGATCAGGGCCTATCGGCCCCCGATGTTGAACGGACAGATCTGGCGCAGCAGGTAGCCAACGCAATCGGTCAGATGCAGCTGGCCGAGCAGCTGGCAGCCGCCGATCAGGCACACATCCGCAACGATGAAGCACAATTGAGCTCCACGCCCGAGCGGTCGCCGACCATTCAACAACTTGGACCAGCTGACAAGCTTCTAGAAGATCTCACCGAACAGCTGGTAGCCGCAAAGGCAAGGCGTGCGCAACTCGCCGTTAAGTATGATGCACAGTATCCTTTGGTCCGTGAGGCAGACGATGAGGTCGCCCAGATTCTGGCGGCGATCGACGCCGGAGAGAAAACGAAGTACCTGACCGCAACCACCGACAAAGATCCAACCTACGAAGTGATCCGCCAGGATCTGGCGAAAACAAAGGCAGATGCAGCTTCTCAGCGAGCAAGCATTGCTGCGCTAAAGAGCGGGATCAAGGACATGCAGACCCAGATGGTGGCGCTGGACGCAAAAGCGCTGCAGCAGCAGGACCTTCTGCGCGACGTCAAGGTCAATGAAGACAACTATCTGCTGTACCAATCGAAATGGCAACAACAGCAAACATCCGATGCCCTGGATAGGACGAGGATATCCAACGTCGCGATCGCCGATCCCCCCGAAGTTCCCGCCTTGCCCGTATACAGCATCACGACATTGCTCTTAGCGGGGTTTGCAGCCTCAGTTGTTCTAAGCGTTGTCGCTGCATATGTCGCGGATTATCTCGACGCCTCCTTCCATACCCCCGCGCAGGTGATCGACATCCTCGACATCCCGGTAGTCGTTGCCGTTCCAAAGAGAGCGTAGGCGAAGCATGGTTCTTGACTTCTATCAACTCCGCGAGCAGCCTTTTGGGGCAACACCGGACGCCTCATTTCTGTTCTCGAGCGATACTCATCGCGAAGCACTTGCTTCTCTCCTTTACGGGATCAGGGAGGGTCGCGGATTCATTGCCCTGATTGCAAGCCCGGGGATGGGAAAGACAACACTCCTCTTTCGCACCTTGAACCAAATCAAAGCCAACACGAAAACGGTTTTTCTCTTTCAGTCGATCGCAACGCCGGTCGATTTCTTGCGAACGTTCCTCAACGATCTCGGAATCGAGAACGAACCGGGCGGCCTCGTCGAATTGCAGGCGAAACTGACGCAGGTCCTCCTGGAGCAAGCGGGACGGGGCGAGAAGCTAGTGGTAGTCATCGACGAAGCCCAAAACCTGGACCATTCGGTTCTCGAGCTTGTCCGCATGCTCTCGAACTTCGAGACATCGAAAGATAAGCTGATGCAGATCATCTTGTCGGGGCAGCCCCAACTCGCCAGCAAACTCGCGTCGCCGGAGCTCTTGCAGCTGCGCCAGAGACTCTCGATCATTGCGCATCTACGGCCGCTCTCCTTAGAAGAAACGACTCTCTACATCAATCACAGACTGCAGACCGCAGGGTATTGCTCCGATGAGTCGCTGTTTACACCGGCAGCCTTGAAACTGATTACCGAACACAGCGGCGGAATACCTCGCAACATCAACAATCTCTGCTTCAACGCAATGTCAATCGGGTGCGCTCTAAAGAACAAGACAATAGACAACGACATCGTTCGTGAAGTGATTGCGGACTTTGATCTCGATGCGCTCGCTGCCATCTCACCTGGAAGAGCAGGCTCACCCCAGCTTGACTTCGAACTGGCTAAGCCAAGTCGTCACACCTGGATGTTGCGCGCCGTCGCAATGACCGCGGCTTTGCTCGTTCTTTCGGCTACACCTGAAACAGAAGGTCGAGTGATAGCGAAAGCGGGCGCGATGTATGCCAGCGCGACCCCCACCGCAGAAAGCACAGTCAAAGAAGTCCACGGAGCTGCGGTATCCAAGCCTAGCCAGGCAGTTTCATCGCCGGATGCGCCCACTACGATTACCCCAGAGCCTTCTCCGCGACCAATTGCGGCGGGGACACTCTCTTTGCCGAAAGACAGAATCGTAGTCACTCCCGGGATGACTTTGTCGCGGCTGTGTGGTGAAGCATTCGGCACGCCGTGTCACAACAAGGAGTTCGACGCGATCCGTCGCCTGAATCCATGGTTGCTCAACGCAAACAGCCTCGACGCGGGTCGAGTCGTTTCCATTCCTCAGCATCGGGACCTGTCGAAAAATGACCGCGTCTCCGACACGAACCTTTCAGCGCCCCGCACCAAAGAGGTCTTAAGCCAATGAGCAGGAACTTCCAATTGATGCAGCAGCTTGAGATCGATTCTTCCCTGGCTGTCAGCGATGCCGTTGACCCAACGCTCACCAAGTTGGAAGAGATTCCCATCCGGTCTGGAAGCAACCGTTGGACGAGCGATGAGGCCCTTAGCCTTGCGCAGCGAGTGTTCTTGCCCCAGAGTGATACCTCGCCTCGTATGGTAGTTTTTGCGGGAGTCAATGCAGGTGATGGGTGCACGGGATTCTGCGCTTCTGTTGCTGGCACCCTCGCACAAAACGGCCTTGGGCCAATTTGCATTGTCGAGGCAAACTTTCGGTCGCCATCCTTACATACGCTTTTCGGTACGGCAAATCATCGGGGCTTGTCGGATGCCCTCCTGCGGGACGGCCCGATTCGGTCGTTCGCAAAGCCTGTTGGTTCGGAGTCGTTGTGGCTTCTCACAAGCGGCGCGCGTGCTCTCGACTCTGCAAATCTCCTCAGTTCGGAGCGCATTAAAGCGAGGCTTGATGAACTTAGAGATGAGTTTTCATTGATTGTCATCGACACCCCACCTCTCACTCGATATACCGACGCACTCGCAATTGGCCAGCTCGCGGACGGTGTGGTCCTGGTCCTGGAAGCAGAGACAACGCGCCGGGAAGCAGCTCAGCTGGCCGCATCCACACTACGGTCTGCGAAGATTCCCATTCTTGGCGCAGTTCTCAACAAACGCGAGTTCCCCATCCCAGCCCCAATCTATAAATTGCTCAATTCCTGACCTGATACCTTCTCCTCATTTGTCATCACCTAGCACGCCATTGGCCTAAGCGCCAATAGCGCTCATCCAACGTGTGGAGAGATTCAATGAACGAGAACAAGCATCTTTCGATCTCCATTCTCAGGTTGGCTGACCTTTGCCTGGCCCTGGTTTCGTTCGGACTTGCAACAGCGCTCATCGTTCATGAACAACACCAACTCGCTATAACCCAGTTCCTATCGATGAGGATTAAGGTCTCGAATCTTGTTCTCTTTCTTCTTACTCTCCTGGTCTACCATCTTCTCTTTCGCATGTTCGGTCTCTACCACTCTCGCCGGTTCTCAGGAGCGGGGGTCGAGCTTGCAGACGTCCTGAAGGCAGTAACGCTTTTCTTCGGAGCCCTCGTCATAGTAGGCATGACTTTCTCGATCAGGATGTTCACACCTGCGTTCCTGCTGAGTTTCTGGGTCATCAACGCGACCATCGCATGTGCCTTTCGGCTCGCGCTCCGGCAGGTGCTTCGGCGGATACGCGCCAGCGGGCGGAATCAGCGCAACCTGCTGATTTTTGGAACAAACAGCCGCGCCGTGTCGTTCGCACAACGAATCGTCGCCCGTCCCGAACTCGGTTATCGCCTACTGGGTTTTGTCGACGATGACTGGCCTGGTGCGGTTCAGTTCAGTGAGAGCGGATTCCACATGGTGTGTGACTACTCGGGCCTAGCTGAGTTCCTACGGCGCAATGTGGTCGATGAGATGGTCATCTACCTCCCATTCGAGTCCTTCCGCCGCTATTGGACAGAGACGGCACGGATATGCGCTCATAACGGAATTCGACTTCGCCTCAATTCTGATGTTTTCGGCCTCAACGCCCGCTGGCTCGCCGAGGAGCACGGCAACGGACACTACATTACATCCTACACCGGAGCAGGAGAAGGATGGCCGCTTGCAGTCAAGCGCACACTCGACATTGTCGTCTCTTCCACATTGCTCGTTCTACTCGCTCCTGGGTTGATTGCAACCGCCATTGCCATCACGATTACCTCCAAGGGGCCAGTATTCTTCCTGCAGGAGCGCATAGGACTGAATAAGAGGCGCTTCAAGATATACAAATTCCGCACCATGATTCCCGACGCAGAAAGGGTGATGCACCTGCTCGAGAGCCGCAACGAAGCACAGGGTCCTGTCTTCAAGATCAAGGACGATCCTAGGATCACGCCAATCGGTAAGTTCCTTAGGCGAAGTAGCATTGATGAGTTACCGCAGCTACTGAATGTTTTGAGAGGCGACATGAGTCTCGTCGGTCCGCGTCCCCTTCCGGTCCGGGACTACGATGGCTTCAGCGAAGACTGGCAACGGCGCCGGTTCAGCGTGAAACCGGGGATCACTTGCCTGTGGCAGGTGAACGGTCGCAGTGGAATCTCCTTCGACCAATGGATGCTTCTCGACCTGCAGTATATGGATGAATGGTCGCTTTGGCTTGATTTGAAAATACTGGCAAAGACCGTCCCCGCAGTCCTCAAGGGCGCCGGGGCAGCATAGGACACACATCAAACACTTTCGGCCCTAAGGTAGACACCGACAATGGCAACACTGATTTGGTCTGAGTGGAAGTTTAGAGGACCCATTTTCAGCCGCATCTGCATTAGCTTGACAATTCATCTTCCAGTCTGTGTTGTAGCTTCCGATAGCTTGGCGCGTCTCGGCGCACGATCGTCCGATCCGCTCATCTAACACCTTCACTCGATTGCTGCGTCTCTCCCCGCCTGCAGGCCTCAAAGGCTCTCGTTCCGGCCCCATCGGTCCAGCTTGCGTCAACCCGCGCACAGCGCGCCAGCCTTGTTCGACGCAATCTTGCTGGGGATCCGATGGGTCTGTTCCGCCTGCTCTTGGCCATCGCAGTGCTCTTGCAACACACCCAGGGTTGCGCTTACGCCATGACGGGCGGCGCAGCATCCGTACAGACTTTCTATATCATTTCCGGATTTCTAATCGCGATGATCCTGGACGCAAAGTACGATAAGCCCGGACAACTATGGGTCTTTTATTCTAATCGCGCGCTGCGCATCTACAGCACCTACTGGCTCTTCCTGCTAGCGGCTCTGTTCATGCAACTCGCCGGGCACGTGACGGTACATCACAGCGTGTTCGACGCGTGGAGACAGAATGCCGCCGGGCTCGGGCCGGTTGGGTCATGGTTTCTGGTGCTTTCGAACATATTGATTCTTGGTCAGGACCTGACGCTCTTTCTCTCCTTAGATGTTCACGGACTTCACTGGACGACCAGTTTTTGGCACAGTGCACCAATCGTTCCCATTTTTATGGTGATCGCCCCAGCATGGTCACTCAGTTTGGAGTTGGCATTCTATGCGGTGGCCCCGTGGATACTTCGAGGACGAACACGGTGGCTCGTGACCTTGATCGTCTTGTCGTTGATGATTCGATTCCTTCTCTGGCAAGCGGGGCTTCGTACCGATCCCTGGTCTTATCGCTTCTTCCCCAACGAACTCGCAATGTTTCTTTCCGGCTGTCTCTCTTATCGCCAGATTTACCTCCGCTTGCGTCACCGGCTTCCATCTCTCGCATCGAAGCTCTTTGCGTCTGCGGTCTTTCCGGCCATTATTCTGTTCCCACTCTACGATCGGAGCCACGGCCTGTTCTTCAGCACAGCGAAACTCTTGTATTTCCTTTATGTGATTTGCGCGGTGCCGTTTCTGTTTCAATGGACGGGAGCCTTCGTGTTCGATCGGCAGCTGGGAGAACTCTCGTACCCGTTCTATCTGTGCCATTTCAACTTCGTTCAGATGTTAAATCACAACTCAGCGCGATTCGGCACTCCCAGCCGCGCGATATTAGGAGTCGTGATCTCGGGTTGTGCTGCCTATCTATCGGTTCTTCTCCTAGAACGACCGCTCGATCGTTTTCGCCAATCGCGCCTTCGTCGATCTCAACACATTGCGGATGCGGACACAAACAGGATGCGCCACTACGCAGAGTTTCCAGAAATCGATCCCGGAAAGAACACCTTGACGGAGCCACAAACCGATGGAGACTCCGCGTGAGGTAATTCCCGCCGGCCTTGCTCCGATTCGCAAGTTGCAGCAGAACTGAGTGCTGTCTCAAAACCCATTAAGCAAATTGAGGTCTTGAATCCTTCCGTGAGTACCCTAGCCAGTCCGATTAGGACCGCATCCAGCCCGAAGTCCGAAATCGGGAAGAATGCCACGTGGATCCTGGTTGGCCGCGGAATGCAATTGATCGCCCAGGTAGGCTACTTCCTCATCATCGCGCGCGTGCTCGGACCTACGCGTTACGGCACATTTCTGGCATGTACATCCCTGGCGGCCGTACTAGCACCCTTTTCCCCGCTCGGAACCGGGCAGGTCTTGGTGAAATACACAGCGCGTGACGAGCATCTCATGCCGACATATCTTGGCAATGCCCTCATCATTACGTCAGGAATGGGGCTCATGCTTATTGCCGCCATTTCCATCCTTCGGCATTTGCTCCTTCCAGGAACGGTGTCGATTGCTATGGTCTTCGCTGTGGGCACCGCTGACTTAATCTGCGCCCAGGTGACCTACGTATTCGCCCAGGCGTTGCTCGCAACTGGGAGGGCACCCCAGTCGTCCTCCCTGATGGTTGTGTCGGCATGTACAAGGCTTGCAGCTGCGGTTCTCTTCATCGCTACAGGCGCTCCATCTGTCACACGATGGGTTGGTTTCTATCTGTCGGCAAGCATTATCGCGTCGGTCCATGGCGCCATCGTCATCTGCCGAACGTGCTCCACACCGCGATTTACGGTTCGTATGCTGCGAGCAACTATTCGGGAGGGGTTTCACTTCTCTACCTCGCTCGCGGCGCAGACGGTCTATAACGACATCGATAAGACGATGCTGGCGCGCCTAAGTTCGGTGCAAGGAGCGGCCATTTATGCCGTTGCGTATCGGTTTATCGAAGTATCGATGCTCCCGATCCGATCCCTCCAAAGCGCCGCCTACCCAGAGTTCTTTCGATGCGGTTTGGGTGGAGTCAGGCGGAGTTTTGCATTCGCTGGGCGCATCCTGCACAGATCAGTCCTTTACGGCTTCTCCGCTTCCATCGTTCTGTTTCTGTCAGCGCAGTTTCTTCCTCTTGTCATGGGATCGGCCTACGCTGACAGCGCGATTGCACTGCGATGGCTTTGTCCACTGCCATTGATTCAGAGCCTGCACGCATTTCTCAGCGACGCCCTTACGGGAGCTAACCTCCAGGCGCAGCGGTCATGGTGTCAGATTGGAGTGGCCGTCTTCAATGTGCTCATCAATCTCTGGCTGATTCGCGCGTGGGCTTGGCGCGGTGCATCGTGGTCGAGCATCGCCAGTGAAATGCTCCTCGCCATCATTCTTTACTTGCTCATTCGCTTCTATCTGCGGCAAGAGCAGAATCGATCTGACGCAGAAAGCCTCTGTATCGGACCTGTAGCTCCGGAGGTGGAATGACGCAGCGCACCTCTGAACGTCTGTTTGTGATTGTGCTCATCCTCGTTAGCATGCACGTCGTCAGCGGCCTGCTGAGCTCGAGCGAAGTCGACACGGAAACGAGCAATGCAATCGTTTCGACTGCGGTCCATCTTCCTTCGGTGATTGCGCAGATCGTGCTTTATCTCTGGTGTGGACTCCTTGTGCTGCCCCGCTGGAGGAGCACACTTTGCGCGGTGCGGAACGCATGGCCGATTCTGCTTCTTCCCGCGCTCACGATCGCATCGAGTCTTTGGAGCATCGATCCACTCCTGACCCTTCGCCGCAGCTCATTCTTCACTCTTTCGACGATCATGGCGATCTATCTCGGCGAGCGATTCACAATCGAAGAGTTCGCAGATCTCTTCGCAGAAGCTCAGTGCTGGTTGATCTTCGGGTCCGTCGCAATGTTCCTCATCCTGCCGGCAAAGGTACTTGACCCATCGCACGTGGGCGCCTGGAAAGGCCTGACGATTCACAAGAATGTCTTTGGCGAGAGCATGGCAGTGACCGTTCTTCTCCTCATGCTTGTGCAGCTCAAGGGACATCGCGTGTTACGCGCGGTCTTTCTTGCTGCATCGGTGCTTCTGCTCTATCTCGCACACTCCATCACGCCTACACTTGCTTGTGGCGTTGTCATTCTGTTGATCCCCGTGCTCCGTCGCGTTTCTCGACTCCGTATCCAGGAGAGGATCGTCGCCTACGCTCTCTTTGGCGGCACCGTCCTTCTGACCATATGTCTGGTCGTGAACTATTCCGACGATCTCCTGCCCTTACTTGGGAAAGATTCGACGCTGTCCGGCCGAGCGCAGCTTTGGTCGCTCGTCATGGACGCCATCTGGAAGCGCCCTATTTTCGGTTACGGGTACGAGGCCTTCTGGCAGGGCTTCAAGGGCGACTCGAGAGGGATACTCGAGGCGACAGGATGGCTCGTTCCGATGGCCCACAACGGCTATTTGGACCTGTGGCTCAGTCTCGGATTGGTGGGCATGGCGGCATATTTTCTCCTGTTTGTCCGCGCGATGCGAATGGCATTGAAGTATCTCCGCTACGATCGGCGCGCCGTCGCAGCATGGCCCGTTGCCTATCTCTGTTTCTTCGCGTTGCACAACACAGCAGAGAGCACTCTCCTGACTCGAACAACCTTTGAGTTCCTCATCTTTGTGACTGTCTTCGTCTCTCTGCAGCAGGCGGAGATCCGTGAACGGTCGGTCCAGTACGCAAACGACAGCGACGAAGCTCATGTCAGCGGCCCATCAACAGCCATTCCCGTGCAGGTTTAAACCTCAGGTGAAGTCACGATCGGACACATATGCGAATTCTCCTCGTTCATAACTTCTATCAGCAATTTGGCGGAGAAGACCAGGTGGTTCTTCACGAACTAGAGACTTTGAAGGAGAAGCACGACGTATGCTTCTACAGCCGTCATAACAACGATTTACTCCAATTGGGGGCCATTGGGAAGGCAAACGCCCTCTTCGCCACCGTGGATTCCAACCGCACGCGCACGGACATTCATGCGCTCGTTGCCGAGCATCGGCCAGATGTCGCCTATCTCCACAACATCTATCCCCTCATTTCGCCGTCGATCTATCATGTGCTCCATTCTCTCGGAGTGCCGATTGTGCAGGTGATCCACGATTTTCGCCCCCTATGTACAAACGGATGGTTCTACAACCAGGAGGGCGTCTGTGAACGATGCAAGGGCGGTAACTATCTCCATGCGATTCGGCATCGTTGCTATAAGGACAGCTATGCCTACAGTGCACTCTATGCGGCCGCCCTGGCGTATGTCCGCAATTCTGGTGCACTGGCAAAGGTGGATGCGTTTGTTTGCCTCACGGACTTTGCACGACGCAAGCTAGCAAGCGCCGGTGTGCCACCCGACCGACTGTTTGTCAGACCAAACTGCATCGATACAACACCGGTAGCACCCTCAGCCGGCAGTGGCGATTATGTCGCCTATATCGGCCGCTTGTCGCGCGAAAAGGGAATTTGGACGCTGATCCAGGCGATGGAGAACGTGCGTGGTTCCATGCTCAAGATCGCCGGCACTGGTCCCGAAGAGGGTGCGATTCGTGACTACGTCAAAAAGAAGGGCATCCAGAATGTTCAATTGCTTGGCTTTGTCACCGGAAGCGCTAGAGAAGAGTTTCTGCGCAACTGCATGTTCACGATCATGCCCTCGGAATGGTACGAGATGTTTCCAATGGTGTTGCTGGAGGCATGGGCTGCCGGCAAGCCGGTGATTGGGAGTAACCTCGGCGCTACGGCGGATCTGATCGAGGACGGCAGCACAGGTCTGCTCTTTGAGCCGGCCAATCCGCTGGATCTCGCTCGGAAGATCGAGAGCCTCTATAGCTCTCCCGATCGTGCATCCCGCATGGGAACGCGTGCCCGCGCAGTTGTTGAGACTAAATACTGCCCTGCAGTGAGCCATAACCTCTTAATGCAGATATTCCATGAAGTAAGCCGCCGCAATATACCAACCGGCATGGCAATCCTTGGCACGGCCTGACTACACTTCAAGAGCCATCACTTATCTATCTATGAACAACGATGTCACAATTGTGATCCCGACACGCAATCGTCCGCAATTGGTTGTTCGTGCCGTGGCAAGCGCATTTGCCCAGACCCATAGACTGACGGAGGTTATCGTCGTTGTCGACGGACGGGATGACGCCACGGTATCCGCGCTGGCGGCGCTCGATGACCCAAGACTGCGCACAATTGTCCTTCCAACGTCCTGCGGTTCGAACATTGCGCGCAATCAGGGCGCCGCCTCTGCCGCGTCGGAGTGGATCGCGTTCCTTGATGACGATGACGAGTGGCTGCCGCGGAAGCTTGAGACCCAGCTTACGCATGCCGCATCTGCAGATATCGTGAGCTCTCGCTTTTTCTCCCAGTCCTCGCACGGCATGATGATCTGGCCTAAACGCTTACCTGAAGTTGGAGAGAGAATTGGGGATTATCTGTTCAAGCGGCGCTCCATCTTCAACGGCGAGGCGGCAATTATCACATCTACCTTGTTGGTTCGCCGGGCCGTATTCGATCAGATGCCGTTCTCAACTACACTGCGTCGCCACCAGGATACCGATTGGGTGATCCGCGCGATAGACCGTGGCGCCAGGTTTATCTACGCACCCGAACCGCTTATAAAGTTCAATGACGATGTCGGACGGCTCAGGATTAGCACGTCCTATGAATGGCGCCAGTCGCTTGATTGGATCCGCAGCGTTCGCAGCTTCCTCGGACCTAGGTCGTACGCCGGTTTTGTCCTCACCAGCGTTGGATCGGCAGCATCAGACAAGCGCGAGTGGGGCGCGTTCCCGCTCTTGTTACAAGAAGCAATTGCGAAGGGTCGACCTACCGCATTGCATCTTGCCCTCTACCTGGGCATGTGGCTCTTCCCACAGCACACTCGTCAGAAGGCGCGCTCGCTCTTCGCAAGGTATCGATGCCAGAAGCCTGGTTTCATTCTGAGCCAGGATAGCGGGACATAGGGCGAACCGTAAACGCTATTTGTCGCTCAAATCCTGGAATAGGTTTGCACTAGCAGAACTGAGTATCGAGATCGAAGGAGAGATTCCAATGCAGGGAACGATTGTGGTCACGGGTGGCAGCGGCTTTATAGGGACGCATCTCATCGACGCGCTCGAACGCCATCCGAGTCTTCGGATCGTCAACCTCGACCTGGCGCCCCCTCGCAAAGAGAGCCATCTACGCTATTGGGCTAGATGTGACATCATGCAGCCGCCAGATATCGAGCAGATCATCGCCGATTTCAGTCCAAACTTCCTCGCACATCTTGCGGCCCGAACCGACATGGACGGCAAGACAGTCGACGACTATGCAATCAACCATATAGGCACGCAGAACGTGATCGCCGCGATCGCTGCATCCCGGACCATCGAAAGAGCATTGTTTGTCTCCACGCAGTTCGTCGTCGGGCCCGGGCCTTTGCCGCGTCATGATTTGGACTTTCGAGCACACACCACCTATGGTGAAAGCAAGGTCCTCGCCGAGCTGGCCGTCAGGAACAGCCATCTCGAGTGCACTTGGACGATTGTTCGTCCCACGAATGTCTGGGGCAGCTGGCATCCGCGCTACCCGCGAGAGTTTTGGAAAGTCCTGCAAAGCGGGCTGTACTTCCATCCCGGATCCAAACCTGTCACACGCTCCTATGGCTATGTTGGAAACGTAGTCACGCAAATGTGCGCGCTTCTTGAGGCGCCGTCTACGACAGTGAATCGAAAAGTCCTCTATGTCGGCGATCCACCCATCAAGCTTCTCGATTGGGTCAATGCCTTTTCCATTCAGTTAACCGGCCATCGGGCCCGCGTAATCCCACAAAGCTGGCTTCGTCTCCTTGCCTGGACGGGTGACTGCCTTGTCGCAATAGGCGTCAAGTTCCCCATCTTCTCGTCTCGTCTAAGAAGCATGACCGAAGACTATCCAACTCCTATGGAGCCGACATATGCTCTATTGGGCCCGCCGATGACCTCTCTGGAGGACGGGGTGCGCGAGACAGTGGAATGGCTTCGGACCACGGGTGCCAGCCGTCGATAGCCTGGCACGGTGATCATGCGAACAACGGAAACCCGCAATGGCGCCGACGGAGAGAAAAGATGAATCAGCTCAAAGGGTTCTGCCTATTGATATTGCTTTGCCCCTTTTCCGTCCCGGCAACGGGCGTCGCGCAGGATTTCGCGATAATTTCCCCATCTGCTGTGCGGCGCATGCCTGAGCTCGCAGGGACGGTGGAAGGTCGGTACGCGATTTCTGTCGCAAGCAAGAATCTTGGCCGCGCTCCCGCGCCTCCTACGAGAATTCATGTGGAGGGAACACTTCCACACCAAGGGATATTTGACGCCAGCATCGCAGCACTTGGAGAGTTAGGTCTCATTCGCGACTTTGCATTTGCCTATCGTCTGACTGGAGATCCGCAGTATCTCAATCAAGTCCAACGTTTCATGGATGCGTGGGTGTCCATCTATCAGCTCAGCTACAATCCCATTGATGAGACCGGGTTCGATGCTCTTATGCTCGCCAATGATCTATGCCGGGGGGAGTTTTCGCCCGAACTGAGAGAAAAAGTTGACTCCTTCATCCGCAGGATGGTGGAAGGCTACCTGACGTCGATTGCCAATCTCAAGAAGCCCGACACGACGAATTGGCAGAGCCTCCGCGTCAAACTCATCACAATGGGTGCGTTCTCCCTGGGTGACCGCAATCTGATCCAGGCTGCAAAGACGGCTTACCAGGCTCAGATCGCGGCGAATGTGTATCCGGACGGTACTCTCGAGGATTTCCATCAGCGCGATGCGCTTCATTATGTGACTTACGATCTGGATCCCCTGCTTATGGCAGCCGACACGGCACATGTGCATGATATGGATTGGTTCCATTGGAAGAGCCCGACAGGCTCGTCCCTTGCCCCTGCTGTGGCATGGCTGGTTCCCTACGCAGAAGGGTTGAAGCAACACGAAGAGTTCGTGCATTCCGGAGTTCAGTTTGACAGGGAGCGAATGCAAGCCGGAGTTGCGCATTTCAGCAAAGTGTGGGACCCCAGGGAAAGTCTGGCGACGCTCGGTATCGCAGCCGCCATGGACCCACAGTTCCGTACGGTTGTTGACAGTATGCGCAGCAAACCCGGTTACTACGTTAACCACTGGATTGTGCTCGGTCTTTGGCAACACTAGACTTCATCTCTCTCTTTCCATTCCTCTCGCAATCCCAATTAATTTCATCACCAGTTCTTGCCAACCAGGCAACGAGGTATCGTGCGCATGAGCAGTTCTACCGCAGGATCTTATACCCTTGCACAGCCCGAATATTCGGTCCTTGGAGTTTCACTCAAAGCTCTGGAGATTCCCGAACTCGTGTCCCGGATGGAGCGATGGATCGATTGGGGTGAACGAGGGCACTGCCTTAACTTCGCGAATGTGCATGTCGTTATGGAAGCACAGCGCGATCGAACATTTAGGCAGATGCTCGCGGACCCGGCAGTCTTCAATGTTCCCGACGGCATGCCTTTGGTGTGGCTCGGCCGGCTGTTGGGTTACGCCCTTGAGCGTCGAGTCTACGGTCCTGACTTAATGCGTGCTTTCTGTGAGACTGCAGCGCACAAAGGCTATCGTCATTTCTTTTATGGCGGCGCTCCAGGTGTGCCTGAACAGTTGGCCACCAACATCCAGGACCAGTACCCGGGGAGCAATGTTGTAGGAATGTATTCTCCGCCATTTCGACCTCTGACGCAGACTGAAGACGACGCGGTCGTTGAGATGATCAATGCGGCGCATCCGGACGTCCTATGGCTCGGCCTGGGTTGTCCAAAGCAGGAGAAGTGGGCATACGATCATCGGTCACGGCTGCATGTCCCAATCATCGCATCTGTCGGGCAGGCGTTCGATATCTATTCAGGGCGAGTAATGCAGGCTCCGGCCTGGATGCGGGACAGCGGGCTGGAATGGTTCTATCGATTACTCACGAATCCACGCAGGCTGTGGAAGAGATACTTGGTTTATAACTCGCACTTTTTATTCCTTCTCGCTCGCGAGCGGATGGGCCTATAGAGCTCTCGCTTCAACGAGTGAACCTGCCTTAGATCAAATCCAACGGATTGAAAAGGAGCAAGGCCTTTCATGAAAAGAGCACTCATCACTGGCATTACCGGGCAAGACGGATCTTATCTCGCGGAGTTTTTGCTGGCGAAGGGCTACGAGGTACACGGGGTCAAACGAAGAACATCTTTGTTCAATACCGCGCGTATCGATCACCTCTATGAGGACCCGCATGTCACCAACAGTCGATTCAAGCTCCACTATGGGGATCTAACAGACTCGAGTGCTTTGATCCGCGTGGTCCAAAGCGTGCAGCCGGACGAGATCTACAATCTCGCCGCGCAGAGCCACGTTCAGGTTTCCTTCGACGAGCCGGAGTACACGGCTAACGCGGACGGCCTCGGCACGTTGCGGCTCCTCGAAGCAATCCGTATCCTGGGTCTCGAGAACAAGACGCGCTTCTATCAGGCGTCCACCTCAGAGCTCTACGGACTTGTGCAAGAGATTCCACAGCGCGAGACGACACCGTTCTACCCGCGCTCACCCTATGCGGTTGCCAAACTCTACGCTTACTGGATTACGGTGAACTACCGCGAAGCTTATGGAATCTATGCCTGCAACGGCATCCTCTTCAACCACGAATCTCCCAGACGTGGAGAAACTTTCGTGACACGGAAGATCACGCGAGGGCTGGCTCGGATTAAGGCCGGCCTTCAGAAGAGGCTTTATCTCGGTAACCTTGATGCTCTGAGAGACTGGGGACACGCACGGGATTATGTCGAGATGCAATGGCTGATGCTACAGCAGCAACATCCGAATGACTATGTGATCGCCACTGGCGAACAGCACAGCGTACGCGAGCTGATCGACTTAGCCGCGCGACATCTCAATTTGGATTTGACGTGGCAAGGGTGCGGTATAGATATGCGCGCCTACAATGATCGAGGCGAGATTGTCGTGTCCGTGGATCCGCGCTACTTCCGCCCGACCGAAGTCGAAACCCTGCTGGGAGACGCATCCCGTGCCCGTGCCGAGCTCGGTTGGACGCCCACAACCAGCTTCGAAGAACTTATCCAGGAGATGGTTGCAGAGGACTTTGCCGCAGCGGAGAAAGAGGCCCTTGTCCGGGAACATGGATATCCAGCCTACGAGTGCTGTGAGGCGTAGCCACCGGCGACCGGAATGGAATGGGTGCTAGCGCCGACCACCCGACCTGTCAACATTCTCCGATCTCGGACCCTGGAGATTCTATGGCTCAATTCCCGCGCCTTCAGATTCCACTCCGCATGATGAACGAACTCCGCCTCAGCAGGCGGTCCGATACGCTTGCCGTGGAGATCAATGCGGGCCTCGGATTCTTTGCACAATTGAACTGGTGTCTTTACATTCTTGCTTACTGCGAGCAGCGCCGTTTGCATCCCCGGATTCGATTGACGGGAGCCCAATACAGCGACCTGCCTGATCATGATTGGCTCCATGACTTCTTCGAAGATGCGCTGGAACCGGCATCGAAACCGGGTGTGCAAACGAGCTCATTGTCGATTCGTCACATTCGCGAGACCCGGTTCGCCGCCCTGTATGCGCCGTCGATGACGATCGAATGGGCACATCGCCTCATTACCATGTACTGCCGCGTCAAGCCTGACATCGAGTCGTATGTCACGGAGTTTGCGACGAGAGAATTCGGCGAAGGCGGAGCTATCGGCTTACACTTCCGCGGGACCGACAAGCGGCTGGAGGCGAAGCCAGTCGATTGGCCCAGTTGCTTCAGAGCAGTGACAAGACTAGCGGCCGACCAGCCTCACTTAAGAAAGGTCTTCCTATCGAGCGACGACCCGCTGTTTATCGAGTGGTTCACGCGCGAGGCGACCGGGACCTTCTCGATCATCGTGCATCCGGATGAGGAACGCAGCCGCAACGCGCAAGCCATCCATACGAACCCAGCGGGCAGCGGTTACAGGAAAGGATTCGAAGCGCTGGTCAATTGCCTCCTCCTGTCCCGCTGTACGGCATTGATCCGTACAGCTTCATTCCTCTCCGGATGGAGCAGCATCTTCAATCCGCTGCTGCCCATTACTCTGTTGAACGAGCCGTACGCTCACGTCCGCTGGTTCCCCGACCGCGAACTCATTCATCGTTCCGACAATCGCTATCGATGATCTCTGCACTTTCAGGCGACTAGCCAGATTCGCAGGCGCGCCGCGTCCGGATCGTCTACTCTCTCCTGATGAAGCCCGCTCTCATCGCCGCTATCACCCTCATTTCATTGCAGGCCACCAACACCGCCGCTCCCACAGGTGCCGACGCCCGCGCCCAGGAGCTGATGCGCGAGCTCCACCTCCACGTCCTGCCCAAAGAGTCCGGCTACCTCGGCTTGATCGGCGAGTCCGCACAGAAAGCCATCATCGACGGCCGCTCCCTCGCGATTCAGAGCCAGGTCTACTACCTGCTCACCCGCGATCGCCCCATCAACTACCTGCACTGGCTCGCGCCCGACGACACGCACATCTTGATCGAAGGCGGTCCCGTCGACTACTTCATCTTTCATCCCGATGGCCATGTCGAGAAGGTCGTACTGGGCCGCGATGTGGCACACGGCGAGCAACCGCTCGTCGCCGTGCCTGGCGGCTGCTGGAAGGCTCTCAAGTTGCGCGAAGGAGTCAGCTACGCCCTGATGGCCAATGCGCTCTCACCCGAGTTCACGCCTGATCGCGTGCACATCGGCGCCGGACCGGCGTGGATCAATCGCTTCAAAGATAAAGCCCCGTGGGCCAAGCCGCAGATGCTGCGCGAGCTGATCGGTCCCAATTGGATCGATGGAGAGTAGGGTCACTAATCTGGAAGCGCGGATTCTCGAATCGATCAAAGATGCACTGCGATCCAGCTACGCCGTCCAGGCCACGCGGCTGTTCTTGCTCGATGACGTGAACCCCATGTCCGACGAAATGCCACGCACGCACTGCACCAGATGATTCGCGATCGAAGGCAGTTTCTGCGCCGTCACGCGAAATGAGGGTCCCGATACACTCACAGCACCCACCGGGAACCGCTGTGCATCGAGCAACGGGACAGCAATGCAGCGCAGCCCTTCTTCGTACTCCTCGTCATCCACGGCATAGCCGCGCCGACGCGTCTTTTCGATTTCTACTCGCAGCGCCTCAGCCGAACCGATGGTCCGTTGCGTGAACCGCTCGAACTTTGTTCGCCGCAGAATCTCGGTCACGCGTTCTTCGGGCAAAAACGCCAGGATGGCTTTGCCTACCGACGTGCAATGCACCGGGTTGCTCGATCCGATCCGCGTAATCATGCGCACTGAGCGGGCCGGCTCAATTTTGTCTATATAAATGACGCGTGCCTGCTCCAATACGCAGAGATGCGCCGTCTCTTCTGTCTCCGCCACCAGTCGCCGCAAGTGCGGCTGCGCCCGCTCGCGCAGGTCATACTGCTCAATCGCGCGGTTGCCGAAATCGAACAAGCGGAGCCCCAGCCGGAACTTCCCGTTCGTCGTGCGCTCCACCATATGGTGACGTTCCAGCACCATCAGGAAGCGGTGTGCGGTGCTCTTGTGCAACTGAAGAGAGGAGGCAACCTGCGCCAGGCCGAGCGGTGTCTCGCTCTCACCCAGCAAATCCAGAACAGCAAAGGCCCGGTCCAGGGCCTGCACACGATATGTGCCTTGGGGGGTAGCGTCTCGCATAGTGGTCCTTTGTTTCGCGCCTTGATCTAGTCCAGTTTCTCAAGATATGGGACTCCCCGTCAACCCGTGAACCATTTGTTTTAGCTTGTCGAATTCCCTTGTTTGGAAACTTCACGCTGGCACAACGTCGCCTTCGCCCGGTGCAAGGAATAGATTCGCCTCCAGCCCGTGCTGCCGCGTGTAGAGGTCGTAGTAGCGCCCACCGAGCGCATAGAGCTCAGCGTGTGTGCCCCGTTCCACGATCACGCCCTGTTCGACGACGAGAATCTGGTCCGCCCGGCGAATTGTGGACAGCCTGTGCGCAATGACAAATGTCGTGCGTCCCTGCATTAACTGATTGAGCCCCGCCTGGATCATCGCTTCCGACTCCGAGTCGAGCGAACTCGTCGCCTCGTCCAGAATCAGAATCCGGGGCTGCGCCAGCAACGCTCGGGCAATGGACAGGCGCTGCCGCTGCCCGCCTGAGAGTTTCACCCCTCGTTCGCCCACAATCGTGTCGTACGAATCCGGGAAGCGCTCAGCGAACTCATCCACACGAGCGGTGCGGCATGCAAACAGGAACTGCTCCTCTGTCGCGTCGGGCCGGGAGAACAGGATATTCTCGCGAATCGTACCATCGAAGAGAAACGAGTCCTGTAGGACCACGCCGAGTTGCGACCGGAACGTGTGCAGGTCGACCAGCGCCAGGTCGACGTCGTCCACCACCACGCGTCCCTTCGACGGCGTGTGAAACGCGCATAGCAGGCTGATGATCGTTGATTTGCCGGAGCCCGACGAGCCTACAAGAGCCGTCACTGTGCCTGGTTCGGCCACAAAGCTAATGCCGTGCAGCACGGGCTTCTCCGGTTCGTACGCGAACTCGACACTTTCGAAGCGTACCGTACCCTGGATCGGCGGCATCTTCACTGCCCTGCCCGCCACCTTGTTCTCTTCGAGCTCAGCCATGATCTCGCTCGTTCGGTCGAGCCCCGCGAATGCCTCGGTCAATTGCGTACCGATGTTCACGATCTGGAATAGCGGAGCAATCATGAACGCGAGAAACATGTTGTAGCTGAAGTAATCGCCGACGGTCCACGTACCACGAAGAACGCTGTGACCACCCAGCCACATCACCAGCGCGGAAACCAGTCCCAGCACGGTCGTCGACGCAGCCGACATCGCACTGGTCATGGTTAGTGACTTCATCACGTTGGCGAGCAGCCTATCCACGCCCCCCGAAAACACGCTGTGCTCGCGCTCTTCGGCGTGGTAGCCCTTGATCACGCGCACACCGCCCAGCGACTCTGTCAACCGGCCCGTCACCTCGGCGTTGATCTTCGCGCGTTCGCGGAACACCGGCCGGATCTTCTTGAATGCATATTGCAGAACGAAGACGAACGAGCCGACGACGGAGAAAACGGTGAGCGTAACCGTCACGCTCCGATGCAGCAGGTAGATGAACGCAAGGACCGCGGTCACCATGCCGCCGACAAACTCAACCAGCCCCGTGCCGACCAGGTTGCGGATGCCCTCGACGTCGGTCATGATGCGCGACACCAATGTGCCTGTGCGGTTCTCGTCGTAGTAGGCCACCGAGAGCAGCCCTACGTGCTTCTGCACCTGCCGTCGCATGTCGGCGATCAGCCTCTGCCCCGCTTTCGAGAGCAACTGCGTCAGCGAAAACGACGTAATCGCTTGCAGCAGCATCGCTGAGAACACATACAAGATGAACCGCGGCAGCAGCGCGGCGTCCCCATGCGGCGATAGCACCTTATCGAGCAGAGGCTTCGAGGTGTAGGGCAGCACCAGTCCTGCCACCCGGTTCACGGCCATCAAGCACAGGCCGACGACAAGCAGTCCCTTCCGCGGCGCCACCAATGCCCGGATCTGAGGCCACAGTTTTTTGATGCTGACTTTGTGCTTTGACTGATCGGCCTGGCCGGCCCGAGCGCTGCGTCCGTGGGGCGTGCGCTCTGCGCGCATCCCCATCCCCATGCCGCCGCGCATCGTTCCCATGGGCTAGGCCAGCCTCGCACGGCGCGCGGCGATAAACGACCGCACGCACAGAATCACGTAGACCAGCAGAAGTCCCGTCATCGTCAGCTTTGAAGTCAGGGCGATCTGGTCCGGCTCAAGCCCAGCCGATTTCGCGTGCAGGTAACCACGAATCGCCTCGACCGCACCGCCCAGAAAGCCCAGCAGCCCGATCGTCACGCTGATGTGCATGAAGAGCTTGCGCCGTGCCTCGCTGGGGCTGATCGCTAAAAGCCCGAAGATCCCCAGCGCCAGTCCGAACCACGTTGGGATCAGCGCCGTTGGGTGCTGACTCCCCGTTCCCAGGAATCCTGCCAGTCCCAGCAGAACCAAAAGAAGAGCGAAAATTAGTGTCACCTTTGCCATGGCAGTCTCTAGGGTACCAGTTGGTTGGATGAATCCCAGCGGGCCGCGATGCAGTTTCTGGCGGTAAAGAAGGTGGTACCTATGCGCCAGCGCTGGCCGCCTTCACGTCTGCTAATACCTGCTCGGGTGTCCATTCGTTGCCGGGATAGAACTGCACCACCTTGCCGTCGCGTCCGATCAGCGTCGTCGACAGCGTATGCGTAATTGTCTGGTCTGGCCCGGGAGTGATCCCCACATCGAAATACCGTGCCATCTCCACAAGCACCGGCTTGGTCGGCACGGCAAAGTCCCAGTGCACAAACGGGCTCTTCGCATCGCTGGGGAGATATTGCGCGCCGTACGCTCGCAGCCGCTCTGGCGTATCGTGCTCCGGATCGAAACTCACACTCAGCAGATGCGTGTGTGCGTAAAGTCCGGGATCTGCAGCCAGCACCTTCTCCATCGCGGCAAAGTTACGCGTCACCCTCGGGCAGAATGTCGGGAGCGGGCAGCGCGTATAGATGAACGTGATCAGCAGCGCCTTGCCCTGGAATTGCTTGAGATGGATCGCGCGCCCCTCCTCGTTCCGGAGCACAAAGTCCGGGACTGCATCGCCCAGCGCTGGTACATGGTAGACAACCGCAGGCTTGTAGTCGGCCTTGCCCTGCGCCACGACGACGATATGATCCAGCAGCACGTCCGCATCCGCACCCTGCGACACCAGCACATTCGCGGTAATCACATCACCCGGATGCAATTCGCTCAGGATGCTCGGGTCCTTCAGCTTGTACGGCATGGTCATCGCTTCCATGAAGCCGGGAATGGCCTCATGATCCAGCGTCACCTCACCCGTCGCAGCGTTTGTCCCGATCACTTTGCCACGTAGGTGGTACACCTTGTAGGTTGGCGTCGCCTCGCTGGCAGGCACCGCGATTTGAGCCGAGTGACACCCGACTAGAGCAACAAACAATGAGGAAGTAAGAAGTCTCCGGATCACCACTCAGTGTACCGCCGCGTTTCCCACGGGTTCCTCCCGGACGCCCGGCGGATAGCGCGGCGTATAACCCACATATGGGCTTTTTCTCCCGGCCAGTCTTCGCTGACCAATGGATTGGCGACGGAGGCATGGTCGTCGCCGCCAGCGATCGCGCCGCACGCGCTGCACAGATGGACTACCATCGCCGCCGCCGTGCCGAGGGCGCCACCGCATGGCCCTCACCCCTAATTCAGTCGTGGACCCCCTTTGTCGCTTCAGCTTGGGAACAGTTTGCGCACGACGAGCGCATGATCCTCAACTCCGAGCAGGAGCTTGCACTCTGGTCCGAAATCATCGGCCGAGAACGGCACCTCGCCACTGCCCTCGAAGCGCCGCGCCGCCGCATGGCCCGCCTCGCCGCAGATGCCTATGCATTACTGGCTGCTTACGCCCCACGCTTTTTGCGCGAGTCCACGCGCACCGCCTGGGATCGCGACGCTGGTTCTTTCAGTCGTTGGCTCACGGCGTTCGACCAGGCTTGCGCGCTCGGTTCGTACCTCAGCCAATCCCGACTCGCGCTCGATCTCGTTCCACTCCTTCGGCGCGACTCCGCCCCGCGCCCGCCTCTCTTGCTCCTCGGCTTCGATCGCCTGCTCCCCACCCAGGCCGCGCTCATCGAGGAGTGGGGAACATCGCAGCAACCAGAACCCGGACCGAAGTCAAGCGACCTTCACTTCTATACAGCACGCGACGAACAGTCGGAGGTTGCCGCTTGTGCCGCATGGTGCACTCAACAACTCGCTCTCAAACCCGACGCGCGCCTTCTCGTCGTCTCTCAGGACATCGCCGAACGCCGTGGAGAAATCGAACGCGCCTTCCTGCGGGCCGAATCTCCGAGCTCCGCACTGCTCTTCGAGTTCTCTCTCGGCGTCCCCCTGCTCCAGATCCCGCTCGCTCGCGCTGCGTTTCTTTTCCTGCGTTGGCTCGATGGCTCAGTCACTGAATTCGAGCTCGACTGGCTCTTCGCCTGCGGCTATCTCACCACTAGCTCCGAAGAGTCTCTCGCCCTCCAATCGCACATGCGCTCCTTGCGCCGTCGCAACCTCGCGCACCCCGACTGGACCCTCGACGCCTTCCTCCGCTCCGGCCAGCTGCCCTCTGCGTGGCTCCACCGCATCACGCACGCACAACGCCTGCTCTCTGCCACGCGTGGCCGCATCCGCACCCCGCTCGAATGGGCCGCACTCGTTCCGGATCTGATGCACGCAGTCGGCCTACCCGCTGAACGGACGCTATCGAGCGCCGAGTTCCAGGCCTGGCAGCGTTGGGGGTATGCACTCGACGTGAGCGCCTCTCTCGGCTTCGATAGCCGCCGTGTCGCGTGGTCCGACTTCCTCCCTTCTCTCGAAGGCATTCTCGAAACCACACTCTTCGCGCCTGAATCCACCGATGCTGCCATCCGAATTGTCGGCCCCGGCGAATCCGCCGGCCTCCATGCCGACGGCATATGGTTCCTCGGTGCCGACGAAGATGCTTGGCCGGCCTCCGGCGCTGCTCATCCGTTGCTTCCCCTCTCCATTCAGCGCGAGTTCGCAATGCCCCACGCCTCGCCGCGGCACGACGCTGAACTCGCCACTTCCATCACTAGCCGCCTGGTCGCCTCGGCCCCTGTCGTGCACTTCAGCTACGCCTCCCAAAAAGAAGAAGCCGAAGCACGTCCCTCGCGCATCGTCGCGCTGCAAGCCGGTTCCCCACGCCCTATCCCGGCACAACTCGCCGTCCGGCCCAGCGTTACTCCAATCGCGATCGCATTCGACGACACCTCCCACGTTCCTCTCGCGCCAGGCAGGGCGCCTGGCGGCGCATCCGTGCTTACCGCGCAATCGCAATGCCCGTTCAAAGCCTTTGCCACCGCGCGCCTCGGAGCAAAACCGTGGGAACCCGTAGAATTCGGCCTCTCCGCATCGCAGCGCGGCCTCCTGATTCATGAAGTGATGCGCGCCGTCTGGGCAGGACCACCGGATGGATTCAGTACTCTCCAGGACCTGCTCGCCTGCACAGATCTGCAGTCCTTCGTCGTGGCGCACGTCGATCGCGCGCTCGTGCAACTATCCGACGAAATCAAGCGCCGCATGCCGCAACAGTATCTGGCCCTCGAATCCACGCGCCTCACCCGAGTCATCACCGATTGGCTCGAATTCGAGTCCAAACGTCACCCATTCGTCGTCGTACAAACCGAGTCCGAATGTACCGTGGACATCGCCGGCCTCTCGCTTGACTTACGACTCGATCGGACCGACCAGCTCAGCGACGGTTCGCTCCTCGTCATCGATTACAAGACCGGCAACGTCAGCCCACGCGATTGGGATCTTCCGCGTCCCGATGATGTACAGCTTCCGCTTTATGCCGGCTTCGCGTGCAGCACACAGCCGGGCGGCCTCGTCTTTGCCAAGCTGCGCGCCGGCCAATTCGAATTTGCCGGCCGCACTGCCGATGCCACGGGCACTCTGCTCGGCAATCTCGGGCGCAACACTGGTCTCGTGAGGAAGCCCCTCACTCCCGATCAGCTCGCCGACTGGCGCGACTATATCGAGCAGCTCGCGTGCGACTTCCTCGCCGGTCGTGCATCTCCGGACCCGCGCGACTATCCCAAAACCTGCGATGCATGCGGCCTCCACGCCATCTGCCGCATTCTCGAAAATCGAATCGAGCCGGATCCCGAAGAAGAGGAGGAGCTGCCCTATGACTAGGCCTCCTCGCCGGTCCGCTCCGACCGATCAGCCTGAGCGCGAGCGCGCACTCGACACATCGCGATCGATCCTTGTGGAAGCGCCAGCGGGTTCAGGCAAGACCGATCTGCTCACGCGCCGCTTTCTCTCGCTGCTGGGCGAAGTCGACGAACCAGGCCAGATCGTCGCCATCACTTTCACGAGGGCCGCCGCCGCCGAAATGCGCCATCGCATTCTCGCCGAACTCGAGAAAGCGTCGACAAGCTCGCTAACGACCCCAGCCGACGCCTTCTCGATGGAGGCACTCGCCCGCCGTGCCCTCGTCCGTTCGCGCAAGCTCGGTTGGCAGCTCATCGACCTCCCCGCGCAGTTGCGCATCTCCACCATCGATTCCTTCTGTCGCGAGCTCGCCATCCAGCAGCCGCTGCTGTCTGGCTTCGGCAGCGATCTTCGCGTGGACGAACAACCTTCCGAGCTCTACCGCCGCGCTGCACGCCGGACGCTGCGAACCGTCGGCGGCAACGACGCCGCACTGCAAGCCGCCATCGAAAGCTTGCTCCTGTGGCGCGACAACAACTGGCTCGAGCTCGAAGACCTGCTGGTAAAGATGCTTGCCAAGCGCGATAGTTGGATGCATGACTTCCTCCTCCAGCGCGAGCCGGACTGGGACACCCTGCGCAGCCGTCTTGAGACTCCATTCATCGATGCCATTCGCGACGCAGTCGTCCGTCTCGATCGAATGCTCGACCAGGTTCCCGGGGTACGTTTCGAAGTGCACGCACTCGCCTGTTTCGCCTGCGAACAGACCGGCGGCATACTCCATAAGGACCTCGCCGAGCTCGCAGAATTCCCGCGGGGCCCTTTCGACACCGCACTCACGGTCGAAGACGCATTCACCGCCTACCGCTGCCTCGCCGACCTCATCCTTACTAAAAGCGCGAAGACGAGGACTTTTCGTCGTCAATTCGACAAGAACAGCGGCTTCCCCTCCGGCTCTGACACCGAAAAGAGCCGCGCCCTCTCGCTCATCCACTCGCTACGCAGCGTAGACGGCCTCGAATCCGCGCTGGCCGATCTCGGCAAGCTCCCTACGCCACGCTTCACAGACGAAGACTGGCACATCGTACGTGCCTCTTTTGCGCTTCTTCGCCAGGCTGCTGCAGAGCTCCGCATTGTTTTTGCCGAGGTGGGCGCAGTCGACTTCATCGAGATCGCGCAACTGGCGCAGCGCGTCCTGCGCGGCGAAGACGATCTCCCCAGCGACGCGGCGCTCGCTATCGCCGACAACATTCACCACCTGCTTGTCGACGAGTTTCAGGACACCAGTCGCCGCCAGCACCAGCTCATCGCCAGCATCGCTGCCGCCTGGCCCGACCGCGCCGGCCGCACCATCTTCGTCGTCGGCGATCCCATGCAGTCCATCTACTCCTTCCGCGATGCCGACGCCGAGCTCTTCCCCCGTGCCTGCCAGTTCGGTCTGGAGCTGCCCGACGGCGACGCTGTCTCCTTCGACTTCGTTCCGCTGCGTGCAAACTTCCGCACCCAACCGGCACTCGTCAACGAACTCAACCATACCTTCGAGCAGGTTTTTGCCAAGAAGGACGGAAGCGGTGTCACTTTCTCCGCTGCAACGCCCGCACGGGAAGGCATCATCGACCTCTTTCCGAGGCTCACGCCGCATATAGGCTTCATGCCGCAAATTCCGCAAGGTGATTCCACCGATGCGGGGGCGCAACAACAGAAGCAGGCGATCCGTCTCGAACGCGAATCTGTGCTCATCACCCAGACTGGCCGGATTGTCGAGCTGATCCGCAGCTACACCGACACCATCGACCGCGCTCGGAAACAGGGCAAGAAGTTCCGCGTCGCCGTCCTCGGCCGAACCCGCAAGATCCTCGAACCCATCGCCACGGCGCTGCGCGATGCGCGCGTTCCCTTTCGTGCCGTCGAGCTCGAACGGCTCAAAGCCCGCCCCGAAGTGCTCGACGCCCTTGCCCTCGGCCGTGCTCTGCTCAATCCCTGTGACCGCATCGCATGGCTCGGCGTGTTGCGTGCGCCGTGGTGCGGGCTCGATCTCGCCGAACTCCACACCCTCACCAGCGCCGACGACTCAGAACTGCTCAAGCGTCCCATTCCGCAGCTCATGGCCGAACGGCTCGGCCTCCTCGCGCCCGCTTCGCGCGCCGCCGTGCAGCGCCTCCTCGACACGACCATCTCCGCACGACGCATCGCCGCATCTTCACCCACCTTCACGTTCGGGACATGGCTCGAGCAAGTCTGGCGCTCCATCGGCGGGGCAGCCTGCGCAGACGATATCGCGCAGGCGAATCTCAATCTGCTCTGGCGCTGTCTTGATGCCCTGCCCAACGGCGCACAAGACTTCGTCGGAACCGCGCGCGATCAGGCCCTCGAAACCCTCACCGCCATCCCCGACCCGAACTCCGAGCCAGATTGCGGCATCCAGCTTATGACCATCCACAAGTCCAAAGGCCTCGAGTTTGAAGTCGTGATCGTCCCCGATTTGCAGGCGCACGGATTCACGACGCGAGGCGGTCTGCTGTCGTGGATCGAGCGCGGCCTGCCCAAGCCCCATGATTCGGGCGCGATCACAGAATTCCTGATCGCACCGGTCCAAACCAAGGGCTCCGACCGCAGCGCTGCACGAGTCTGGGTCGACCGGCTTTATCGCGAACGCGAGTCGCAGGAAATGCGCCGCATCCTTTACGTCGCCGCCACACGCGCGCGCGAAGAGTTGCATTTCTTCACTCGCCCCGAATACCGCGACGATCCTGTGGAACCACGACTCGCAGAGCCCTGGAATTGCCTACTCGAGACGGCATGGCCCGCATTCGGCGCGCATATCCGTGCCCGCTTCGAAGAATGGCGTTCGGATCGCAAAGCACTGCAGCAACCCGGGCCTGTGGTTCTCGAATCGCTCGCTGCTTCGGTCGACCCCAACCTCGCATCGGCCAGGCCAACGCGCATGCGCCGCCTCTCGATTGACTTCCAACCCCAGCCCGCGCTCAGCCCCGGATTCCATCTTGCGTCTCGTGATTCCGTCAAGATCGGCGACAGCGAGGCCTACCGTCGCCATGAAGGCGGCATCGCCTCCCGAGCGCTCGGCAACGCCGTCCACAAACTTCTTGAGGAATGCGCGCGTCGCCGCCAAACGCTCGACTGGCTCGCGACCCGCGCTGCCCTACCCGAGGGTTTGCCCAGCCTCAAAGCCCGCATCCGCTCTGCTGGCCTAACGCAGGGTGAGGCCGAGTCCATCGCGGCCCGTGCACTCAAGATCGCGCTGCAGGCAACCGACGATCCTCAAGGTCAATGGCTCCTCTCGCCACACACCGACGCAGCAAGCGAGTCATCCTGGGCTGGAATCATCGCGAACGATTTTCGGGCCGTCCGCATCGATCGCATCTTCCGCGCAGGGCTCGTGCCTCTCGCCGACAACGACGAGGCCTGGTGGATCATCGACTATAAGACGGCGCACACGGACGACCTTGATCCCGTCGCAGCCCGTTCCACACTGCGAGGCCTCTTTGCGGCGCAGCTCGAGGCCTACGCCGCTATCCTGGGCAAGTTGCCCGGCGCGAATCGTCCGATCCGCGCCGGCCTCTACTACCCTCGCATGTGCTTGCTGGATTGGTGGGAGATCGATCCTGAACGGGTCTTGACGAGCGCGCCAAAGCCTCTTTAGGCCCCATTCGGCGCGGCGGCCTTTGCTTCTTTCTGTGACGCCACGCTCTTGCGGTGCCGCACGTCGTCCCCTTCGATCCAGAAGATAACGTCTTCGGCAATGTTGGTGGCATGATCTGCAACCCGCTCCAGGGCGCGGCTGATCATCAAAGCGTTCAGGGCCTGCGGTGCGATCTGGCTTTGCTCTTCCATTACCTTGGTCAAAGCCTTGTAGGCAGCGCGGTTCATCGCATCCACTGCGTCGTCCATAGTGAGCACATTGCGCGCGATTTCGGCGTCCCCTTCGATGAACGCCTGCAGACTCTTGCGCACCATCTCTGCCGCGAGCGTCGCCATCCGCGGAATGTCCACCGGCAGCTCGGCCGTCGCCATCTGCTCCATGTTGCGCACCCGATCGCTGATGCTCTTGGCAGAGTCGCCAACGCGCTCCAGGTCGGCATTGATCTTGATCACGCTCAGGATGAAGCGTAGGTCGATCGCCATCGGTTGTTCCATCGCCAGCAGATCCAGCGCTGCCTGGTCGATGTCGCGCTCCATGCGATTGATGGCGTTTTCGCTGCGGCTCACCAGGTCGCAGATCGACATGTCCCGCACGCGATAGGCCTCAATCGCCCTCTGGATCGCCTGTTCTGCGAGGCCCGCCATCACCAGCAGGTTCTCTTTCAATTCGTCGAGGCTTTTCTGAAATCGAATCCGTGTCATCCAAACCTGCCCGTAATGTAGTCCTCAGTCCGCTTGTCGCTGGGGTTGGTGAAGATCTTGTGCGTCGAGTCGAACTCCACCATACGTCCGTTCAAGAAGAACCCGGTCTTCTCCGCAACACGCGCGGCCTGCTGCATATTGTGGGTCACAATCACGATAGTGTACTGCGATTTCAGCTGGAAGATCAGGTCTTCAATCTTCGACGTCGAAACCGGATCGAGCGCAGAAGCCGGCTCGTCCATCAGAAGCACTTCGGGATCGACCGCAAGCGCTCGCGCAATACAAAGCCTCTGCTGCTGGCCGCCCGACAGGCTTGCGCCCGACTTCTTCTTCAAATCGTCCTTGACCTCATCCCACAGCGCTGAATTCTTCAGCGACTTTTCCACAATGTCGTCCAGCACGCGGCGATTGCTGTACCCGTTCAACTTCAGTCCCGACGCCACGTTGTCATAAATTGACATCGTCGGGAAAGGGTTCGGCCGCTGGAACACCATCCCAATCCGCCGCCGCACCTGCACTGGCTTGGCGTCGTTGTAGATGTCCAAATCGCCGACGCGCACCGACCCCGTCACGCGCGCAATCGGATTGGTCTCATGCATCCGGTTCAGGCACCGCACAAAGGTGCTCTTGCCGCAGCCCGACGGTCCAATGAGAGCCGTGGCATGATTCGCGGGGATATTGAGCGTGATGTCCTGCAGCGTGTGATTCGTTCCATACCACGCATTCAGGTTGTTGACTTCGATCCCGACACCCACTTTAGCTCGCCCCCTTCAGAACACCGCGGCTGGTCACGTAGCGCACCAGCGACACAGCCACCACAATCAACAGAATTAGAACCAGCGCTCCAGCCCAGGCCAGCCTGTGCTGGTCGTCGTAGGGCGATAGTGCATACACATAAATCTGAAGCGGCAGAGCTTCGATGGGCTGGTTCAGGCTCGTGCTCATAAACGAGTTGCCCAGCGCCGTGAACAGCAGCGGCGCCGTCTCGCCCGCCACGCGCGCAAAGGCCAGCATGCATCCGGTAATGATGCCGGGTGAGGCAGTCTTCAACGTGATTGACAGAACCGAGCGCCAGTTCGGCACGCCTAGACCCAAAGCAGCCTCGCGAACCGCATGCGGCACCATCAGCAACATCTCTTCGGTAGTCCGGCAGACCGTTGGGATCATCATGATACCCAGCGCCACACCGCCCGAAAAGGCCGAAAAGTGCCCGAGAAACGGCAGAAAGCTGACATGTGGACTAACAATCAACGCATACGCCGCCAGGCCCATCACAATCGAGGGCACGCCATTCAGCACATCGGCCGTAAAGCGGATCGCGTTTGCGAGAGCGGTCCCGCGGCCAAACTCCGCCAGAAAAATGCCGCCGCCAATTCCCAACGGCACGCCAATCAGGCTCGAAAGCCCCAACAACACGCCCGAACCCACGATCGAGTTGGCCATACCGCCGCCAATTTCGCCCTCGGGCTTCGGAATCTCGGTAAAGAAAGCCAGGTTCAGCGAACTGGCGCCCTTGAAAACGAGATATCCGAAGATCACCACCAGCGGCGTGACCACCAGAACGGTCGCCAACACAGCCAGCACCGTCACGGCGTGATCGGTGATCGTTCGAATCTTCGATTTGAGACTTTCCCCGCGCACCAATCTCTCCTCAATTTGCCCGCGATGGCGTCCCGCGCGTCACCGCCCAGACCAGAAGTTGCGCCAGCGCGTTCACAATAATTGTCACGATGAACAGTGCCAGGCCGATCTCGATCAGCGCCGTGCGATGCACATCGCTCACAGCTTCCGTGAACTCATTCGCAATCACGGACGCCATCGAGCTTCCGTTGGCCAGCAGCGACTTGTGAATCTCCGGTGTATTGCCGATGACCATTGTCACGGCCATCGTCTCGCCCAGCGCGCGTCCCAGACCCAGAATGATGGCGCCGACAATGCCAATCCGTGCGTTGCGCAGCACGCCTGTGCGGATCATCTCCCACCGCGTAGCGCCCAAAGCCAGCACCGCCTCACGCTGCGAATGCGGCACCGCCGTCATCACTTCGCGCGTCAGTGACGAGATAATCGGCAGAATCATAATAGACAGGATCACGCCGCCGGCGAAGAAGCCCAAGCCAGTCGGATTGTCGTCGGAGAACAAGCCCGTCCACCCCAGTGTTGTCACCAGGACCGGGTTCACATACTGCCGCAGCAGCGGCACCAGCACAAAAACCGCCCAAAGACCATAGATGACACTGGGAATTGCTGCCAGCAGCTCGGTGAGAAATGCCAGCGGACCGCGGAGCACGCGCGGGCTCATCTCGGTCAGAAAAATCGCCAAACCCACGCCCAGCGGTACGGCAATCAGTAGCGACAGAAATGAAGACACCAGCGTTCCGTACACAAACGGCAATGCGCTGAACTGTTCATTCACTGGGTCCCAGTACAACTTGTCACCTGTCACTGGACTCACGAAGGTCTTGTAGAAGAAACCAAATCCAAACTTGTGCCACGTCAGCTGCGAGTTGCTCACCAGCTGCCACGCTATGAGGGCAACAATGGCGAAGATGCTCAAT
The DNA here is from genome assembly GCA_964585715.1 of uncultured Occallatibacter sp. GTDB lineage: Bacteria > Acidobacteriota > Terriglobia > Terriglobales > Acidobacteriaceae > Telmatobacter. The sequence continues at coordinate 20,685 of CAZPEZ010000016.1, read as the reverse complement.
GCGCAGAGCACCATCAGCGCATGAAAGAACTTGTCTGCCAGCGCCGAGTTCCCTCGCGAAAGGAGATATTGACGAATCGGCGACACCGTCTCGGCCGTATTCGGTTTGGCGGCCGACTGGTCCACTTGAGGGGTAGACTCGCGCTGAATGGGAGGTCGAGAGATACGGATCTCAGGCACGGTGTTTATCACCTAACGTAGCCTAACGGGGCAAGATGAACAGAAGGTTACAAGGCCGCTAAATCAAGCGCATAGAAGAGGAAAAACCATCGCGCATGGGCTTCCCGGCCGGAGCTCCTTAACCTTGCCGTCCGTCCACGATTTCCACCACTCCTGCTCCAGCCTCCGTTACCCTTGTGAACTGGAATTCCAGGGGTACTCACTTATGCGCCGAATACTGGTCCTTACCATTCTTACCTGCAGCCCCCTGTTTACTCCTGCGCAGACGGCCACCCAGCCCGACCCGGCGCACCGTGTCTGGCATGCCGCCTGGGTTACCCACCCCGCCGCGCCGCTGCGCGAGCCGGTTGTCCTCCACTTCAGGCGCACCGTTGACCTCGCGTCGGTCCCTGCCACCTACCCGGTCCGGGTCAGCGCCGACAACCGCTTCATCCTCTATGTGAACGGCCAGCGCGTCGGCGATGGTCCCGCGCGCGGCGACCTCACCCACTGGCGCTACGAGCTCTTTGACCTGGCGCCATATTTGAAGGCGGGCCGCAACCTTGTAACCGCTACTGTCTGGAACTTCGGCGTCTACGCCGCAATCGCTCAGATGAGCGACCGTACCGGCTTCTTGCTGGAATCGGAGGCCAACGGCCCGACGTCGATCAGCACTCCCAAAGACTGGCAAGTCGAAGTCGAGCCCGGCCAGCGTCCCCTCGACCGCACCTCGGTCAACCAACTGACCTACTTCGCCTCCGGTCCCGGCGAGGAAATCGACGCCTCCCGCGACGACTGGACGTGGAATGATCCAACGGCCTCGAGCTCCACCTGGGTCACGGTCGCCACCCCCATGCGCGACAGCATCTTTGCCGTCAACCAGGCCCATTCAGCCTCGGTCACCGGCGACAACCCGTGGGGCCTGATCCCCGATGCGCTCCCGCAGATGGCGTACTCGCCGACGCAAGCCGGTGAGACCGTCCGTGCCGACATCGCTCTGCAAGCTCTATTCCCCAATAGCCCAGTCCTCGTTCCGCCGCAGACTCATACCCACATCCTGCTCGACCGCAAGACGCTCACCACCGCCTACCCTTCGCTCACCGTCTCCGGCGGCAAAGGCGCTCACATCTGGATTACCTACGCCGAAGCTCTCTACGACAAGGACAACCAAAAAGGTGACCGCGATGCACTCGATTACACCGACTCGAATGGAGTGAAACATCCCCGCGAGGCGCTTGGCCTGCGTGACAGCTTCCTGCCCGACGGTGGCACCCATCGCACCTTCACGCCTCTCTGGTGGCGCACCTGGCGCTATCTGGACCTCGACATCACCACCGGCCCCGATCCGCTCACCCTCGATTCCCTCAGCGCCAACTTCACCGCCTACCCGTTCGAGGAGCGCGCAGCGTTCACCGCCACCAGCTCAACCGCCGATCCCACCCTTACCGCCGACCTCGGCAAAATCTGGGAAACGAGCTGGCGCACCGCCCGTCTCGATGCCCACGAGACCTACATGGATACGCCGTACTACGAGCAGCTCCAATACATCGGCGATACCCGCATCCAGGCCCTCATCTCCTATTCCATCGCCGGCGACGATCGCCTCGCCCGCCAAGCCCTCGACGCCTTCAATGACTCGCGCATCCCCGAGGGACTCACACGCAGCCGCTACCCCAGCTCGCTTCCGCAGACCATACCGACGTTTTCGTTGCTTTGGATTGGCATGTTGCACGACTGGTGGATGTATCGCCCTGATCCCACACCAGTCAGCGAAGCATTGCCCGGCATTCGTTCGGTCCTGGGCTGGTTCGAACACTATGAACAACCTGACGGCCTGCTGCACGAAGTTACGTGGTGGAGTTTCATCGATTGGGTACAGGACAAGCAGGAGATCCCCACCTACAGTAAGAACGGCGAATCCTGCATGACGACCCTCGAGTATTTAGGTGCGCTCAATGACGCCGCCGAACTCGAGAAGGCTCTTGGCGATTCCGTCGCTGCCGATCGCGATCGCACCCGCGCCGTACACGTCCGCTCCGGTCTCTACTCGATGTGCTGGAATGCAGCCCGCGGTCTTCTGGCCGACAATCCAGATCAAAATATCTTCAGCCAGCAGGCCAACATCCTTGCAGTCCTCTACGACGTCATCCCGAAGGGCCAACAACAAGATCTGCTCAAGAAGGTGCTCGCCATCGAGCCCGACACCACGCCCGACGGCGTGATGAGCGCCTCCTACTACTTCCGCTTCTACCTCGCTCGAGCGCTTGACCACGCTGGCATGGCCGACGAATACATCGGCTCGCTGGCCCCGTGGCGCAAGATCCTGCCCCTGCACTTCAGCACATGGCCCGAAACGCCGGGCGAAACGCGTTCCGACTCCCACGCCTGGTCTGCACACCCGATATTCGACATGTTGACCCTGGTCGCCGGCATCGAACCAGCCAGTCCCGGTTTCGGCTCGGTCCGCATCGCCCCACACCTGGGCACGCTGCCCTCTCTCAAAGCGAGCTACCCTCATCCTCAGGGCATGATCCAGGTCGAATACCATCGCAACGGCAACTCCCTCGACGCCACCATCAATCTGCCCGGCGCTCTTGGCGGAACCGTCGAATTCCAAGGCCAAACCTGGCCGTTGCACCCCGGGCTCAACTTTGTTCAGGTTCCCCAAATCGTGACTACGTCCGTAAGTGCCCTGGGCAACCGTTAAACTGCCGCCGGGTGCCCCATCCTTCACGCCTCCTTTCCGCGAAAGAACCTGGCCGTCGGCAGAACAGGCAAATCGATTCTCTCCGTCATTTCGCGGCTTTCCTGCATGCGTTCAAACGTGTTAAAACTCCTGCATGCCCAAGGGTAAGAGTTCGACACCGCCCGGCCATGTGAACCTGAAGATGCTGGCCGAACACCTGGAGCTATCTCAAACCACCGTTTCGCTGGTTCTTAACAACTCTCCATCGGCAAAGTCCATCCCGCAGGAGACGCGTTCGCGCGTCATCGAAGCCGCCCAGCGCCTCAACTACCGGCCAAACTACTTCGCCCGATCCTTACGCCAGAGCCGCTCCATGAGTGTGGGCGTGCTTGCTCCGGACCTGAGCGAGGGCTACTTTACGCGTGTGATGAGCGGCGTCGTCGAAGAGCTTTCCCTGGCGCACTACTTCTACTTCACCGCCTGCCATGACTGGAAGAAGGAGCTCATCGAACAGTACCCGCGCATGCTCGTCGAACGATCGGTTGACGGCTTTCTGCTGCTCAACACTCCTGCGGACGAGATCTCAGTTCCAGTTCCGGTTGTCGCCATCTCGGCCCACATCGCAAACGAGAACGTCACCAACATTGTCCTCGACCACCATGCCGCGGTCGAAGGCGCACTGGTGCACCTCTTCGAGCTCGGTCACCGCAATATCGCCTTCATGCGCGGCCCGCGCGCAATTCCCGACTCCGAGTTCCGTTGGGAGAGCATCCAGAACGTCACGCGGGAGATGGGCCTGCACATCGATCCGGCACACGTCATCCGCATCGACAGCGCGGGCTGGTCCATGAAGGCCGGCTACCACCCCATGGCCCCGGAAATCGGCTATAAGCCCATGCAGGCTCTGCTTGAGAAATCCCGCGACTTCACCGCCATCTTTTGCTTTAACGACATCTCCGCCATCGGGGCCATTCGCGCCCTCAAAGATGCGGGCCTCTCCGTTCCTGGCGATGTCTCCGTCGTCGGATTCGACGACATTCTCTCGGCGGCCTATGCCACGCCGTCGCTTACTACCGTGCGTCAGCCTTTGCTGGAGATGGGAAAGCGCGGCGCTCAGATTCTGCTCGACCGCATCGCCGACCGGGAAAAGGAGTATCCGTCGGACATTGTGATGGCGCCCGAGCTCGTGGTTCGCGAATCTACTGGGCCGGCCCGCAAAGTCTAAATCCTGCAACTCCGATACCGGGAAGCTCTCAGGGTGCTTCCGGCTTTTCTGTTCCCTGCTTTTTCACTTGCAGTAGGACTCAAACCAGCGGCCGATGTAGACCTGCGCGTGCCCCTCGCCGCAGTAGTGGCGCGCACCCTTCGCGTCCGCCGCTTCCTTGGTCCACTTGAAGACGTTCAATTGCAGATCGCTGCAGTGGATCACAATCCATCCGCGTGGCTTGTCGCTCTCCAGCCCGCAAATCTCACATCGATAGACGGTATCGATCACTCTTTGACCCCCAGATAGCTTCGCATCGCCTGGTCGCTCGTTCCCTTGCTTTCTCGGTCCCTGCCTTATTCAAGCATCTGCAAATTCAGCGGCTGTTCCAGCAGGCATTCCATCTTGCCGATCGTCGCTAGTGCCCGTTTGAGACACGAAGACTTGCACGGTTCCACGGTCACCACAAATGGCAGCGCGTGCGACGGATACCCCGCCTTCTGCACGATCGCACGGATGTTAATCCGCTCCTTGGCAAGCGCACCGGTGATCTCCGCAACAATGCCCGGCCGGTCAACCACCAGGAAGCGAATGTAATGCGGCACTTCAAATTCTGCCCCAATCTTCGCAGGAACAGAAGGGATCTCTACCCGGCGAGATCCATATACAAGCGCAACCAGATCGCTTACCACAGCCACGGCCGTCGGATGCCCACCCGCACCGTGCCCCGAGAACACTACATCCCCACCATAGCGCCCGGTGAGAATCACCATGTTCTCCGTATTACGCGACCAGGCCAGCGGCGAACGCAAATCGACGAGCATCGGTCCCACCGTCGCCGCCACGCCGCCGTTCTTCTCCTCGGCCCGCGCCACCTGCCTAATCGTGCATCCCAGATCCTTCGCATAGCTGAAGTCGACCGCCGTCACCGCAGTGATCGCCTGCGGCACAATCTCCTCCGGGTCCACAACGACTCGCAGCGCCAGACGCATTAGAATCGCAAGCTTCGCACGCGCATCGAACCCGCCTACATCCTCCGTCGGATCGGCCTCCGCATACCCTTTCGCCTGCGCCGTCGCCAGCACCGTCGCATACTCCGCGCCCGTCTCCATTCGGCTCAGGATGAAATTACAGGTCCCATTCAGAATGCCTTCCATGCGCTCAATGCGATCCCCGGCCAGTCCCTGCTCCAGCCCTGGAATCACGGGAATGCCTCCAGCCACCGCTGCACCGTACTTCAGGTGACCGCCCTTCGCAGCCGCCAGCCGCTCCAACTCCACGCCGTGATACGCGATCAGTTTCTTGTTCGCAGTCACCACGCTCTTGCCGCGCTCAAGAGCCTTCCGCACCCACGTTCCCGCCGGCTCCAATCCGCCGGCGAGCTCCACGATCACGTCCACATCCGAGTTGAGCGCTGCATCGGCGTCCTCGGTCCAGACCAGATTCGCCGGAGCCCAGTCCACCTTCTTCCGAGCAACACTCCGGTTGAAAACATGCGTCAGCTCCAGCCCCTCGGGCTTCGACTCCATCAGAATGCGAGCCACCGAGCTGCCCACCGTTCCAAAACCAAAAAGTGCGATCCGCAGCCGCCGCCGCGCAGGCAATTCCGGCGCAAATTCAACCTTCTCTGCTACAGATGAAGACTTCTGCGATCCCATCGGTTCCTTCTTGTTTGCTATCAATCGATGATACCTGACCGCAAAGTCCCCCTTCTCGGACGAATGAAATCTCGTGTACCATCGGTGCAGATGAGGCGCGCCCTCTCCATCTTCCTCACCCTCTTCTTCGCCATTGGCCCGCTTACGGCCCTTTTCGGAGAAACCGACGACGCGCGTCTCCCTGCCTGCTGCCGCCGCCACGGCGCACACCACTGCGCCATGAGCGAAGCCGCCATGGCTCACGCCATTCTCGCCAGCGGCATGCGTGTCTTTACGACTCCCGCGCATTGCCCGCTCTATCCTCAGGGCACACTGGCGCCATCCTCGTGCACGCACGCTCTCGCCGCCGCGCATGCGCATGCAAGCAATCTTCTCGTTGCCAGGTATCGGCCCAGCGAGCGCCTTCTCGCTCCCGCGAATCGGCCGATCTGCAATCTCGCCGTTCGCGGACCCCCTTCCCGCCGCTTCAGCTGAGCTCCCCTGCCAGGCATCTTCGCGCGCACGATCAACGACTGACCTAAGCTCTCCTTGCTCGTAGTCGCGCAGCTGTTGAACGGAGTCGGGCTTCCCTTCTGCGCATGTGCATCACGGTTGCGCAAACAACCCGGCGCCCCCCTATTGATGCCTATATACCACCTGACGCACCTTCTGGGGGTCTGTTGATGCTTCGCCGTTTTTTCATTCTTCTTTTGCTCTTATCTCTATTCGTCACATCTGCGCAAGCGACCGTCTTCGCTAACCTCCACGGCATCGTCCACGATCCGCAGCATCGCCCCATCGCCGGCGCGCACGTGGCCCTGCACGCGGCCGATTCTGCCTTGACTGTTGAAGCGACGTCGGGCGCCGACGGTACGTTCGACCTGCCCCAGACCCCCATCGGCGTCTACCGGCTCGAAGTCTCCTCCAAGGGCTTCGCAACTAATGCGCAATTCATCACAATCGCCTCTGGCACCAACCCTGTCCTGCACATCCCCCTCGCCCTCAAAGGCGCAACAGAATCGGTCCTGGTCGAAGCCACAACCGCCAGCGTCTCCTCCGCCGACACCGTCACTCCCACCACCCTCATCACCCGCCATGACATTGACGAAACTCCCGGAGCCTCTCGCACTAACGGCATGGAGATGATCACCGACTATGTGCCCGGCGCCTACATGACCCACGACATGCTTCACATGCGCGGCGGCCATCAGACCTCGTGGCTCATCGACGGCGTCTCCATCCCCAACACCAAGATCGCCTCCAACGTCGGCCCGCAGATTGACCCCAAGGACATCGACTCGCTCGAGACCCAGCGCGGCAGTTACGCCTCCGACATTGGCGATCGCACCTACGGGGTCTTCAACGTGCTCCCCCGTAACGGCTTCGAGCGCGATCGCGAAGGCGAGTTACTTCTCTACGGCGGCAATCTTTACTCCGGCGAAGCCCAACTCTCGCTCGGCGATCACTCCGCCAAAACAGCGTGGTACACCAGCCTCACCGGCGCCCGATCCAACTATGGGCTAGCCACGCCCGTCTCCCAGATCTTTCACGACAGCACCAACTCCGGCAGCGGCTTTGTTTCGCTCATTCGCAATCAAACCGCCCAAGATCAGATCCGCCTCGACGCCCAATACCGTCAGGACTTCTTCCAGATTCCCTACGATCCGGACCCGAACGACTACGAGTGCGCCTCCGACTACTACTGCTCCTACGGCTTGCGCGACGGACAGAAGGAGCGCGACGCCTTTCTGATCGCCAACTGGGTGCACACCCTCTCGCCCAACGCGCTCTTTTCTGTCGCGCCCTTCTACCACTTCAACCAGGCCAACTACGATTCGCCCTCAACCGACCTTCCTGTCGCCACCAAGTGGCATCAAAGCTCCAACTACATTGGTGGCCAGGCCGATGCCCACGACGCAATCGGTCCGAACAGCTTCTCCGCTGGTATCTACACCTTCTACCAGACTGAACACGATCTCTTCGGCGTCCTCATCAATGACGGCTCCGCGCCTTCGGAACCCAATACCCATTCCACCGCGAGCGCGGCGCTCTTCGAGTTCTACCTCGCCGATCATCTGCGCCTCGGCCGCTACATCACTCTTCTCGGCGGCGAACGCTTCTCCGTCTATGACGCCGGTCTCAACGAAACAGCGATCTATCCCCGCATCGGTGCCACCGTCGAGATCCCCCGTTTGCACTGGGTCCTCCGCGGCTTCTACGGCCATTTCTTCCAACCCGCCCCCATCGAAACCGTCTCTTCGTCCGTGCTCAACTATGCCAGCAACCTCAGCGGAGGCGAAAACGCCTTCACAGCACTTCCCTCCGAGCGCGACGAAGAGCATCAGTTCGGCATTCAGATTCCGTGGATGGGCTGGATGCTCGACGTGGACACGTTCAAGAACCGCGTCAACAACTTCCTCGATCACTCGAATCTCGGCGAATCCAATATGTACTTTCCCATCGCTGTTGACGGCGCGCTGGTGCGCGCTTGGGAGATGACACTTCGCTCACCGGAGCTTGCCCATTTCGGCCAGTTCCACCTTGCTTACTCGAATCAGATCGCCGAGCAGCGCGGCGACATTATCGGCGGCTTCACCTGCAGCGATCCGACCGATCCCGCCTGCGCCCTCGGCCCTGACTACTTTCCCGTCGATCACGATCAGCGCCACACGCTGAATGCCGGCTTCACCGCGAACCTTCCTCTGCGCACCTGGTTCGCGTCGAATGCCTACTACGGCTCCGGCTTCACCAACGGGCTCGCCGGCTCCGGCGAAGGTCCGTATCAAGGCCCCAATCTGCCTGTTCACACCACCTTCGATGTCTCCGCCGGCCACAACTTTGGAGAAAGCTGGAAGTTTGCAGCAAACATCCTCAATGTCACTAACCACCGTGTAGTGCTCGACAACTCGATCACCATCGGCGGATTCCACTACAATGATCCGCGCATGTTCTCGGCCGAAATGCGCTACCGCTTCAACTTCTGAAGCCTGGGAATCTGCGATCGAATTTCGGGAATCCCGATGCTGTCGTTCACATCTCTCAGCATCGGATTCTCAACCTTCCGTTTCACCCGCAACCCACGGAGAGAAACACATGATCAATCGCCGCTCATTGCTCAAGGCCCTTGGCCTCACTGCCGGAATCGCTGTATTCGATTCCGCCGCGCTCGCACAAGCTCCCGCTGCCCCTGTCGCTCCCGCGCCCCCCAGCGACCCTTTCAAGCTGCCGCCGCTTCCCTACGACTACGACGCGCTCGAGCCTCACATCGACGTCGCCACCATGCACCTGCATCACGACAAGCACCATCAGGCCTACGTCAACAACCTGAACGCCGCCGTCGCCAACCATCCGGACCTCGCCTCCAAGTCCGTCGAGGAACTGGTCTCCAATCTGAACGCTGTTCCCGACGACATTCGTACCGCGGTCCGCAACCAGGGCGGAGGCCATGCCAATCACTCCTTGTGGTGGAACACACTCTCCAAGTCCGGCGGCGACGTGCCCAAAGCGGAACTCGCCAAGGACATCGACGCCACCTTCGGCAGCTACTCCGCATTCCAGGAGAAGTTCTCCAAGGCTGCAGGGAGCGTCTTCGGCAGCGGTTGGGCCTGGCTGGTTCTCTCGGGCGGGAAGCTCGCCATCGAAACCACACCCAATCAGGACAGCCCGCTCACGCTCGGACACACGCCGATCCTTGGCATCGACGTCTGGGAGCACGCCTACTACCTCAAGTACCAGAACCGCCGCCCCGAATACATCGCAGCGTTCTACAAAGTTGTTAACTGGGATTCCGTCAGCGGCCAGTACGCGAAAGCGAAGATGAGCTGACGCCTGCCTCGCGATCAAACTCTTTCTGCGAAGCATCAATCTGCGACGCTGAGTTGCTCAGGTCTCTCTTTTTCGTCGGGGTCCCCGCGGACAGGTCTCCGTCCGTGGGGTGGTGAGATCTGGGAAAACTCAGACCTCAATCCGTGCACAGCCCTGCCAAACGGCTAACTTGCCGACTTCGCTTCCTGCTCCACGCGAAACAACCCCGGCAACACTTCCCCGGCCTTCCCCAAGACCACATCGTTGAAGGCCTGCGCATTCAGCGGCCGCTCCGGTCCGATGTACACGGTTCTCGCCCCGTTCTGCCGCCCCCACTGCACAAAGTTGGCCGCAGGATACACGCTGCCCGACGTGCCGATCACCACCATCATCGAAGCCTTCGCGATCTCGCGTTCGATCCGATCCATCTCCAACGGAATCTCGCCAAAGAACACGATGTGCGGCCGCAGCCGTCCGCCGCACGCACAGTGACCAACTTCAGCCAGGTTCCTATAGACCGCCCGATCCCCAATTGGCGCCCTGCCGCACTCGCGTTCGCAGCGCGACTTTGCCAGCTCCCCGTGCATGTGCAGCAGTCGCTTCGATCCCGCGCGTTCGTGTAGATCGTCCACATTCTGCGTACACAAAAAGAACCGGTCGTCTAACTCCGCTTCGAACTCGGCCAAAGCAGTATGCGCGGGATTCGGCTGGGCCTTCCATCCCGACTCACGTCGCCCTGAATAGAACGCCCACACACCTGCAGGATCGCGCCGCCACGCATCGGGTGTGCATACATCTTCGACGCGATAGCCCGCCCATAATCCATCTTCCGCACGAAACGTGGGCAACCCGCTTTCGGCACTGATGCCCGCGCCCGTCAGCACAAACATGCGGTCCTGCGGCGCTACCACAATCCGCTCCATCGCTCGCCCTTGGTCCCTTGTTCCCTGCCGCTAAGGCTCCAGTAAAATCTTCCCCGTCGTCATCCGCGCTTCGAGATCGGTCTGCGCCTGTGCCGCTTCGGCCAGGGGATACAGATGCTCCATGCGCAGCTTCAACTCGCCGGTGGCCGCCCAATCCAGAATCTTTCCCGCGCGCCAATCCAACTCCGCGCGTGTGGCGATGTAATGCCACATCGACGGCCTAGTCAAAAACAACGAACCCTTGCTGCTCAACTGAATCAGATCGAACGGCGGAACCGGCCCGCTTGACGCACCAAACAGCGCCAGCAGCCCGCGTGGCCGCAGGCAGTTCAGACTCTTCTCGAACGTCGTTTTGCCCACCGAGTCGTACACCACATCGACGCCCTTGCCATTCGTGATCCGCTTGACCTCGGACTCAAAGTCTTGCTCGATGTAGAGAATCACGTCCTTCGCGCCGGCCTCGCGCGACAACTCCGCCTTCTCCTTCGTGGAAACCGTCGTTATTACCTTCGCACCCAGCCGCGTCGCGATCTGCGTCAACAGTAACCCAACGCCGCCCGCGCCTGCGTGCACCAGCGCCGTATCTCCAGCCTTCAATTCGAAGGTCGAGTACGCCAGATAGTGCGCCGTGATCCCCTGCAGCATCGCAGCCGCAGCCTTCTCCGGGCTCAAGCGCGACGGGACCTTGACGAGCTTCTCCGCCGGTACCAGCGCATACTCCGCATAGCTGCCCATGACGCTCACCGAAGCAACCAGGTCACCTTCTTCAAAGCCCGTGACTCCGTGGCCCAGCTTCTCCACGGTGCCCGCAGCCTCACTGCCTGGCGTGAACGGCAACGTCGTCTTGTAGGTTCCCTTGCGAAAATATATCTCGACGAAGTTCACGCCTACGGCCTCGACGCGAATCAAGACCTGCCCCGGTCCTGGTTCCGGAATATCGAGCTCCACAGCCCGCAGAACCTCGGGCCCACCTGTCTCTTGAATCTGTATGGCTTTCATCACAGGCAAGGATGCATCTTTTGGCAGCGCCGCCGCAAGCATTAATCACACTCGCTCATCGCAGACCGCATCACTCCGCGCTTACACCCCAAAAACACCGCGGGCCCCACTGGAGTTCTCCAGCGAGGCCCCGCTTGGCCGTTTAGCCCCGAGTCCCTCAGTCCCTGTCTTCTATTCCCTGTCGCTCAACATGCTCGGTTCTTCGGGTGAACGCAGCCGCACCAACCGATCGATTGCATAAGGAACGCGCTGTTGCGTCGCGTAGTAGTGACGCACCTGCAGCTCACCAAGCAGCCCCAGCGCCAGCAGCTGAATGCCAGCCAGAATGAGCACACCCGCAATCACAAACAGCGGCCCATGCTGATCCATCACATTCAGGTGCGGATTCCAGATCTTCATCCCCAGCAGCAATGCCGAGATGAAGCTTCCAGCCAGAATGCCCAGCGAACCGAACAGTCCGAAGAAGTGCAGCGGCCGGCTCATGTACTTCAGGAGGAATCGAATTGTGAGCAGATCGAAGAACACGCGGAACGTGCGCCCGATCCCATAGTGGCTTTTGCCGCGCTCGCGCTGCACGTTACGAATCGGAATCTCGCAGATCGATGCGCCATACCAGCTCGCCAGCGCCGGAATAAACCGATGCATCTCGCCATAGAGAGGAATGTTGGTGATCACTTCGCGCCGATAGGCTTTGAACGTCGTGCCGAAGTCGTGAATATCCACGCCCGACAGCTTTGCCATCAGCCAGTTCGCGCAGCGCGAAGGAATCCGCCGCATTACGAAGTTGTCGATGCGCTCCTTGCGCCACCCTGAGACAACGTCGTAGCCCTCTTCCAGCTTCTCAACGAAATTGGGAATCTCGTTCGGGTCATGCTGCAGATCGCCGTCCATCGCCAGAATGAAATCGCCCGACGCATGATCGAAGCCGGCAGCCAGCGCCGAAGTCTGTCCGAAATTGCGGCGCAGCTTCACCACCAGCACACGGCTGTCCACCGCGGCAATCTCTTCAAGCAATTTGTAGGTGCGGTCGCTCGAGCCATCGTCCACCAGAACCAGCTCAAACGGAGGTCCCACCTGCTCCATCACCTGTTTCAGGCGGGCATAGAGAACGGTTACGTTTTCCTCTTCGTTGTGAAAGGGAACAACGATCGAGTATTTCGGCATGTCCAATAGTATAAACGTTTGTGCGCTGAATTGGATGCACACAGAGAAGACCGAAGCCACTCAGTCAAGAAGTGCCAGAATCAGGGACATCCACAAGACGAACTATCGATCCAACTCATCAAGCATCCCTTGCATCTCGCTCAGGGCGTGGCGATTACCCGTGCGCGCCGCGCAGCTGATGCCACCCTTTAGCCGCTCGATCGCTTCCTTTGTCCGTCCCGCATTGGCCAGCGTCTGTGCCGACATGAAGTAGGCGGCCGTATAGTCGGGATCGTTGGCGAGCAGTGCGTCAAACTCCTTCAGCGCCTCGTCCGCATCGCCGCGGCCGGCCAGCTCCATTGCAATGCCGTAACGAGCAAAGCTGTTCTTCGCATCAAGCGCAAGAATCTCGCGCAATCCGGCAATCTTGTCTGTGCTGCTCATTTTGTTTCGAGTTTCCCTGAGACGTTTGCTTAATTAACGCGGATTGCCGAAACTGGAAAGGTGCTCCGTCGGACCGGCTCCGCCCACCTATTGTAGCGAAGATTCGGTCAAGCGACGGTGAATGAAAGGAACCAGGCACGCATGAGTTCCATCGACCCGACGTCCATCGTCCGCAACGTCGCCAGCACACAGTCGGAAATGACTGAAATCATTCTGCCCAACGACGCCAACACCCTCGGCAACCTCCTCGGTGGCCGTCTCATGCACTTCATTGATCTGACCGGCGCCATGGCCGCCTATCGCCACTCACGCACGCACGTTGTGACTGCCGCGATGGATCATATCGACTTTATCCAGCCCGTGCACGTCGGCGATCTGCTCATTCTCAAGTCGAGCGTCAATCGCGCGTTCAACACTTCGGTCGAAGTCGGCGTCAAGGTGTGGGTCGAACACCCGCAGACCGGCTCGCTGCTCCACGTCGCCAGTGCCTATCTTGTGTTTGTCGCCATTGACAAGCAGGGCAATCGCCAAAAAGTGCCGGGTTTGCAACCCGAAACACCCACCGAAATCCGCCGCTACAACGATGCCTTGCGCCGTCGCGAGTATCGCGAGGCCGAAGCCGCTCGCCGCAAACAGGCCAAAGCTGCCATCGCGGCACAAGCCAACAGCGCCGGCTAGCCCGATGCTCGATCCTTCAATATCCATAGGCCATTCCGACTTCCCGCGCCGCATCGTCTGCCTCACCGAGGAGACCGTCGAAACCCTCTATCTCCTCGGCGAAGAGGATCGCATCGTTGGCGTCTCCGGCTATGCCAGGCGTCCGCCCGGAGTACGCAGCAAACCACGCGTCGCTGCCTTCCGCGACGCCAACATCGACGCCATCCTCGACCTCAAGCCCGATCTCGTCCTTACCTTCTCCGATGTGCAGGCCGAGATCACGCGCAGCCTCATCCTGCGCGGCGCGACCGTGCTGAACTTCAACCAGCGCACCATCGCCGAGATTTACGAAATGATCGGTGTACTCGCGCGCATCGTCGGCAAACCGGCAGCAGGCGCGGCTCTGATCGAATCGCTGCAGCGCGGCCTGGACCAGATCGCAGGTGCAGCGGCCAAGTTCCCTCACTGTCCGCGCATCTACTTTGAGGAGTGGTGCGATCCGCTCATCAGCGGCATCGGATGGGTCGAGGAGCTGATCGAAATCGCCGGCGGCGAGCTCGCCTTTCCCGAACTGCGCAACTGCGGCAAAGCGCACGATCGTGTCGTCGATCCGGCCGCAGTCATCAAACGCGATCCTGAAGTCATCCTCGCCTCGTGGTGTGGCATGCAGGTGAAACCCGACGTCATCCGCTCCCGTTCCGGCTGGTCCGCGATCACTGCTGTGCGCAACAATCACATCTACGAAGTTCCCTCAACCACCATCCTTCAACCCGGCCCGGCCTCGCTCACCGATGGCGTGCGCTTCATCCACGAGATCCTCGCCGACGTCGTTGGCGCCGACGCGAGAACTGAGCTCTTGGCGGACCACAGACTCGATTCCGAGCTCCTGTAAGATTGAAGAGACTGGTTCGTTTAGAAGGAGTACTTCCCGCTCTATGGCTCATTCACATGCCATGCCCACGCCGGTGGCCTTGCCCGGCGTCTCCAAGATAGTCGCTGTTGGTTCCGGCAAAGGCGGAGTCGGCAAGACCACCGTCGCTGTGAACCTCGCCATCGCACTCTCCAAGCTCGGCAAGCGCGTCGGCCTCATCGACGCCGATATCTACGGCCCCAATGTGCCCACTATGATGGGCTCGACGCAGCAGCCGATGATCGGCGCGAACAACCAGATCCAGCCCAACCTCACCCACGGCATCAAGACCATCTCCATCGGCTACATCTCACCCGGGGACAAGCCCATGGTGATGCGCGGTCCGATGCTGCACCAGATCATTCGCCAGTTTCTGCAGCAGGTGGACTGGGGCGAACTCGACTACCTCATCATCGATCTGCCTCCAGGCACCGGCGATGTGGTTATTTCACTTGTCCAGACAGTTCCGCTCACCGGCGCAGTCGTTGTCTCGACGCCGAGCGACGTCGCCCTACAGGACGCGCGCAAGGCCCTCGAGATGTTCGGCCAGGTCAATGTCGAAGTCCTCGGCATCGTGGAGAACATGAGCCACTTCACCTGCCCGCATTGCCATCACGAGATCGACATCTTCTCCAAGGGAGGCGCCGAGCGCACAGCGAAACAGTTCAACGTTCCGTTCCTCGGATCGATCGAACTCGTCCCCGCCATTCGCGAAGGCGGCGATCGTGGACTGCCCGTCACGCTCGCTGGACCGAAAAGCCCGCAGGCCGCTGAATTCTTCTCTGTCGCCGAGAAGCTGATGGAGCGCGCCAACGCCGCTGCAGCCGCCAGCAGCGACGTAATCGAAATCAGCTGATCCATTCTGAGCACTGTCATTCTGAGCGAGCGGAGCGAGTCGAGGAACCTGCGGTTGCTTTTCCGGCTGCGTCGGCCTGTTCCGGGGACATCCATGAAACCCGACTTCCTCATTCGCCCCATTTTTCCCAATGACTTCGATCAATGGAAGCCGCTCTGGGACGGCTACAACGCCTTCTACGGGCGCAAGGACGAGACCGCGCTTCCAGAGGAAGTTACTCAGCAAACTTGGGCGCGGTTCTTCGATGCGTACGAGCCCGTTCACGCGCTCGTCGCGGATCACGCCGGACAACTCCTCGGACTTGTGCACTATATCTTTCATCGCAGCACGATTTCGCTCACCACGAATTGCTATCTGCAGGATCTGTTCACGCTGGAAGCCGCACGCGGCAAAGGTGTCGGACGTGCACTGATTGAAGAGGTCTATCGACGCGCGCAGATTGCAGGCTCAGGCCGCGTCTATTGGCACACCCACGAGACCAACGCGACGGCCAGGCTGCTCTATGACAAGGTCGCCGAGAACAGCGGATTCGTTGTGTATCGCAAGATGCTCGAGTAGCGCACGCCAGCTGCATCTTCCGTTTCGACCTCCAGCACATCCATGCCAAATTCTCTGCAAGGGCGGAGTGTCTTTTCGCGCGACGGTTATTGCCTAGTTAGGGCGATGCGTCACTCTCAATTCCATGGTGAACTAAACGACGAATACTTTCTGCAAATCGTTGGCGGCGATCGACCGCGCAAGAAGGAGTGGGCGGCCGCTTCGCGCAAGAAAAGCGGAGCATCGCTGCTCCGCTCTTCCTGACTGAACTTCTACTACCGCCAGTGCCCTTCCACCAGGACCCATCCGCCGTGGCGATGGACCCAGTGATGCGCCACCCAGACCGCATGGGGACGCGGCGGCGCCGCATAGTAGCCCGGGACCCAGACATAGCGGGCGCCATCCCAGCGATGATAGCCGGCAACCCACACGTAGCCCGGATGCGGCGGCGGACCGTAGTGCTCCACGATCGGGGCGGGTGGGCCAATGCGCACATACACCTGGGCATTCGAGGCCGCGGGAAGCAGTGAAAACGCAAGCAAAGCAGCAAGTGCGATCTTCTTCACGATGCGAACTCCTTACAAGGGATTCGTGCCGGACCCCTTTAGGGACTCTCCGGCTTCTTGAAAGTTTGAACCGGAAATCCGGGCAAAAGTTGCGTTCTCCCCGCCTCTGGCGTACTTCTTTTGACACCAGGGTCACTTTCGAACTGGGGTCAGGGCTTCGATCTCCTCGGTCAACACGTCGGAAGCCGCAATGCAGTCTGCTCGGCTCACGTCGTAGTGCGTCACAAGACGAATTCCGTCGGGGCCTACGGTGCCCGCGAGCACGCCGCGCGCCTTCAAGCGAGCCACGAGGTCCTGCGCGCCGATGCTCTCGGCCAGCCTGAAGATCACGATGTTCGTCTCGACCGTGTCTGGATCGACGATGACTCCCTCGATGTGCGCGAGCGCCTCGGCTAGGAACTTCGCGTTGGCATGATCCTCATGCAGGCGCTCCGGCATTTTTTCAAGCGCAATCAAACCAGCCGCGGCCAGCACGCCCGCCTGCCGCATGCCTCCGCCGAGCGCCTTGCGATAGATCCGCCCACGCTCCATCAGCTCCGCCGAGCCCACCAGCATCGATCCCACCGGCGCGCCGAGTCCCTTCGACAAGCAGAACATGATGGTGTCGAACCCGCGCGTCAGCGTCTTCACATCCACACCCAGCGCGGTCGCCGCATTAAAAATGCGCGCGCCATCGAGATGGATGGGGATCTTCCGCTCCTTCGCTTCGGCCCAAATCTCGTTCAACACATCGACACGCGTGCACCTGCCACCCGCTAAGTTCGCCGTGTTCTCAATCTCGATCAGCCCAGTCGACGCGCGAAATGAGCTGCGTCCATAGATCACAGGCTCGATATCTTTCCACGTCAGCGTCCCGCTCTCGGTGGGCACGGCGCGAATCACGCATCCGGAGAACACGGCGATCGTCGCCATCTCCCAGTCCAAAATGTGCGACCGCGACTCGCAGATCACTTCCTGGCCGGGCTCGGTGTGCAGCCGAATCCCGATCTGATTGCCCATCGTTCCCGTGGGAACAAACAGCGCCGCCTCGCGTCCAAAGGTCTCAGCCGCACGCTTTTCCAGCAGATTCACGGTCGGGTCTTCACCGTAGACGTCGTCGCCCACTTCGGCCGCAGCCATCGCGGCACGCATCTCAGCTGTTGGACGCGTCACCGTGTCGGAACGCAAATCGATCAACTTGTCCATTCTTTGTTCCCTCGGCCTTGAATCCTGCGAACTGTAAACTAAGAACTGTGAACTGCTTTCAAGGTATCTGCCCCATCGGCAGTTCCATCACCGGCGTCAGCTTGCCGTCCTTCGATGCCACCGCCCACATCCCGTGAAAGCTCGCCTTCAGCTCCGGGTGCGCTTTCAGCATTGCGCTCAATACGGCGGTCGCCTCAGTGCGCGCCGCCGCCGGATCGGTGATGCCCAGCGAGTCATAGGTCACGCTCAGATCGTCCTGGCGCAACGTCGTATCGATCCGCACTCCGTCGATCTTCCACGTCCGCGGCCCATCGCTCAGGGAGATGGGGAAACCACCCGGTGGATCCTTGATCTCCGATTGCTCGCGGCCCAGCTTCTCCAGATTTGGCGACGACAAAAAATCGACCGGCAACAGCAAGTACCGGGCCAGATCGTAGCTATACCACGCGCTCCACGGCTGACCGGTTCCCGCTTCAGCTCTTGCTCGCGTCCAGTACCACACGCCATCGTGCCCATCGATGCTTCCCTGCCGCACCGACACGCCACCCAGTTTCCATGCCGCAGGTGACGAAGTCGGATCCCACACGACAATCAGCCCGATCTGGCCGCCCAGAGGCGCACCCGCTGCCTGCGCGAGAATCACCGCATACTTGCCGGGCGGCAACGCATGCATGGTGATGGTCACAGTCAGCGAGCCACTTGCATTCGAGCAGAAGAACTGATCGTCTGTGGTTTCGGTCTGCGCCGACGCGTCCAGCAGATAGATACTCTGCAACTGCGCCTGGCCGCCCTTCAACAGGGGCGCGCCCAACTCGATCTCGCCGCGCATCCCATCCCACTGCGAGGAGATGGCCGGCAGCAGTTGCGCCTGGAGTGTCGCATAGTTCTGCTGCACGATCGCATCGCCCAAGCGTTGGCCCACGGCCGTCAGCACCGCCCGATCCGGGGTCTGCAATGCTGCCTGAGTTGTACAGGTTACGGCCAGACTCGTCATCGGCGCGGCCAGCAAAGCCGCCGCGATCCATCCTCTTAAGCAGAGGCGCATGTCGTAGGGTTTCCTCTTGGCCCGGAATCTTTTGCGAGCGTCTGCAGGCCACTGCTAGTCTAGTACGTAGGGCAGCCAGCCAGCGAACGCATCGGCCCGCGGGAGTCATCCCCCCATGCACGACTCGAACCGGCACCGTCTCTGCGATTCCCAGCTTCGCCTCGCGCGCAGCCTGTTTATGGCTGGGATCCTGTTTGCGATCGCTCTGGCGCCGACGCTTCTCGCCGCGCAGACGCAACCTGCAGCAACGGCACCGCAAGCACAACCGGCTGCAGCCGGACAGGAACGTGCTCAGAAGCCGGCGCCCGCACAGCTTGCTGCAGCGGCCCCGCAGCCGCAACAGCCCGACTGGCCCATCAACGCTCAGCCCAAGCCTGCTGCGATCTCGTGGAACCAGCAGGAGCTCAGCATCGACGCAGCAAACTCCAGCCTGCAGCAGATCCTGACCGATGTCGCGTCGGCCACCGGCGCTTCGGTAGACGGCATCAGCAAAGACGAACGAATCTTCGGCAGCTTTGGTCCCGCTCCCGCCCGCGATGTGCTCGCGCAGCTTCTACAGGGCACCGGCTACAACGTCATGATGGTCGGCGATGGGGGTCAGGGCCTTCCCCGCCAGATCATTCTCTCCACACGGAACACCAGTAAGACGCCCCAGGGCGGCGCTCGAGCGGCGTCCGAAGAGAACGATGACGACGCAGTGCCCGAGGTCCAGTACGATCCTCCGCCCCAGCCTCAGCCACAGCCACCTGCGCAGGTGCAACAACCCATGCGGCCGGGATTCAGTCCCGCCATGCCGGGAGCGGCCGGTAATCCTCAGCAGCCAGGGCAGCCGCCGCAGGGTCAACCACAGTCCAACCCGCCGCCTAATCCATAGTCCGTCGCGGCGGGTTCGGATCTGCGCGAGGACAAAGTCGCCAGACATAAAGTCGCCAGACATCGCGATGAGGGGATGTGGATGCGACTGTGCGCACGCCATCCGTGAAGCACCGGCTGAGCGCTCCGAGACAAGTCGAGCTTCGAGGGAGTTTTCCCTGCGATGGTCTGCGGGAAAGGAAAATGGAGGAGGCTAGAGGATCCCGGCTGTTTCGGGCCGCGTCTTCACAGGAACACCACTATCCTGGGGCTTCATCAGCCCAAATGCGATACGGAAGATCGCATACGCCGCCAACACACCAAACGCCATAGAGCCCACAGCCGCACAAATCGACATCAAGACACTCAATGAGTCCGTCATAAATCCCGCTGGTCTACTGCTGAATAATAAAGACACGTCTTGCAATACTCTATCGGCAAGAGCCGCCGCGAGTTCGAGACAGTCAATCCATGCGATTCTCGCAGAAAAGTCGTCGCGTTGACCCTTGTTTCTATTGGCAAATAGAATACCTCCAGTGGGTTGCAGTCCGGTAAAACAGCTTCTCTTCGGCAGGAAACCAAAGTTTGGAAATCCCGTATTGACTTTGCCGTCCCAGAACGGCTCTTTCTCTCGTACGCGCGCCTGTGGCTTTGCGGCAGTCCAGGCAGGCATCCCTCTCCCGGCCGAACTCGCTTTCGGAGCGTCTGCACGGCGGTCGTAGCCTGAATCATGTCGATCACACACATTTCGGTCAGGGGAGCACGCCAGCATAACCTGCGGGACATCCACGTGCGCATCCCGCGCAATACGCTCACGGTGGTCACCGGTTTGTCCGGCTCCGGCAAAAGCTCGCTGGCGTTCGACACCATCTACGCCGAGGGCCAGCGCCGCTACGTCGAAACCCTCTCGGCCTACGCGCGCCAGTTTCTCGATCAGATCGAACGCCCCGACGTGGACTCCATCGAAGGTCTTTCTCCGGCCATCTCGATCGAACAGAAGACGACCAGCCGCAGCCCTCGCTCCACCGTCGGCACCATCACCGAGATCTACGACTACCTGCGCTTGCTCTACGCCTCCG
>CAZPEZ010000015.1:0-59466 GCA_964585715.1 uncultured Occallatibacter sp. | reverse complement strand
CGAGATCATCTCCGCGCTGCTCTCGCGCTGCCGTGTGTATGTACTGCAGCCGCTGAACGAAGACCGCGTTGCGCAGTTACTGCGCCGCGCTGTCGAAGATCGCGAGCGCGGCCTAGGCGCGATGGAATTGCAAGCCGACCACGAGGCCCTCGAACTGATCGCCAGCTATTCCAGCGGGGACTGCCGCAGCGCCTACAACACGCTCGAAGTCGCTGCACAACTGGCTGCCGAAAAGACGAAGCACATCGACAAGTCGAGCGCGACCGAAGCGATTCAGCAACGCGTCCTCGTCTACGACAAATCCGGCGAAGAGCACTACAACCTCATCTCCGCGCTGCACAAGAGCGTGCGCAACAGCGACCCTGACGCTGCGCTCTACTGGCTGGCTCGCATGTTTGCCGGCGGAGAGGACCCGCTTTATCTCGCCCGCCGCATCGTCCGCATGGCCATCGAAGACATCGGCCTGGCTGCCCCCGAGGCGCTGAATCTCTGTTTATCGGCGAAAGAAGCCGTCGATTTTCTCGGCTCGCCGGAAGGCGATCTCGCGCTGGCCGAAGCCGTCGTCTATCTCTCGCTCGCGCCCAAGTCTAATGCCGTCTACACCGCCTATGGCGCGGTGCAGGAGGAGATCGAGCACACGCGCCAGGAACCGGTCCCTTTGCATCTGCGCAACGCGCCCACGCGCCTCATGAAGGAGATCGGCTACGCCAAGGGCTATCGCTATGCCCACGACGAAGAGGACAAGGTCGCCGACATGGACTGCCTGCCCGACTCTCTCCGCGGCCGCACCTACTACCACCCCACACAAGAGGGACGCGAGAAGCTGCTCGCGCAAAGGATGGAAGAGATACGGCGGATTCGAAGTGGCAAACGAAGCACCGGGTGACGATTGCAGCAGTGCAGCAAAGCTGGAGAAGGCTGGCGGCAAGTGTAAGGGTGCAGGGATCTACAGGCCCCTGAACACATGCCGTGGTCAATCAGGCTTTTGACCTCGCGATCCTCTTGCACCGCCTTCGCAACACCGGGGACCGCTTCGAGTGCGTTGGTGATCGCAACTTGGAGCTTTGATTGAAGAGGCTCGGATCGAATGTATTCGGCTACATAGATCGACACGTGCCATGGCCACCCGCTGTTCGGGGGTCGATTCGCCGTCTCTTCGCCTTTAACCGGGGGCCGCAGGCGACGGAGCAAAGTCGGTTCGGACCGTCACTCAAGCGCCGCTGCACTATGCTCTACACAGGTCGGACTAATGCCTCACGCAAAATCCATCTTCGCTGCGCTAATCTGCTCTCTCAGTGCCGCACTCTCGCCCGCACAAACCACGAGAACCACCATGACCCAGAAGATCGACCCGCCTTTCTACGTTGCCGGCTATCTGGTGAGAACCAACAACTCCGATGAAGCCAGCGGTGAAAGCAAAATCGGGCCGCTCTGGCAGCGCTTCAAGCAGGAGAATCTCGTCGCCCGAATTCCGAATCGCACCGATGCGGCTTTGACAGTCGTCTATTCAAATTACGCCAGCGATGAAAATGGCAACTACGACTACCTGCTCGGCGCGCGAGTCAATTCCATCCATCATCTTCCCACCGGAATGACCTGGAAGAGGGTCGAACCTGCGACTTACGCCGTCATTCTTACGAACAAAGGCCAGATGCCCGGCGTCCTGCAGGCAGCGTGGGACCGCATCTGGCATATGTCGCCTGCCGAGTTGGGTGGCCGACGCGCGTTCATCACCGATTACGAGATCTACGATCAGCGCACCGAGAATTCGCAGGAGGCGCAGGTCGAGATCCACATCGGCCTCGCGCCCGCGGCCCACTAGCTTCCTGCAAGAGGGCTTGCCCTCCGCACCGTGCGCCTAGTCCGCGTATTTGACCGAGCATCCGTACGGCCGTGTGTAGGGGTTCGTCACGGGCTTGCCGGCCATAGCCGCGGTCAGCGCGTCGGATACGTAGTTCTCTGCACCCTTTACATCGTCTGGATCGGGCGTCGGGCGGTTATCGATGGCACCGTCATAGATCAGCTTTCCCGCCGGATCGATGACGAACATCTGCGGCGTGGTTTTCGCGGCGTAGAGGCGCGCGAGTTTCCCCTGCGGGTCCATCAGCACCGCCGTCGGCGCAGCATGCATCTTCGCCACGTAGGCATTTTCTTCAGTGGGCGTGACGTATCCCTGCGCTCCGGGCGCAGACGAAACCACGGTGAACCAGGCAACTCCCTTCGCCGTCCACTCCTTCTGCAGGGCCTGCATATTGCCCGAGACATAATGCTTGCGCGTGTAGGGGCAGCCTTGGTTGTGCCACTCCAGCACGACATATTTGCCGCGGAACTGATCGAGGGCATCGGTCTTGCCCTGCGAATCCGTCGCCGCGAACGCAGGCGCCGCAGAGCCGACGCGTGGTTCCTGCGCGGCGAGCATGGTTGCCGACAACACACCTGCGGCCAGCGCCGAAGATGCGGCCTTCAGAGCGAAAGAGGACATGGGACTCGACCTCCTGGACAAGTTTTGGTTGGTTGACCGGGGAAGATTACGTACGCCGGCTGCAGGCCCTACTTCAAGATGGACGAAGCAGCCACACTTTGAGTTGCCGAATGCGGCAAACTCGCGAGTTCGCCGATCACGATTCCCGGTGTGAGCACTTCGGGCAAGAGCCGTGGGCTCGTTTCTCCGGGAACATAGAGAACATACGCGGGCACGCCGCTTCGCCCTAGACCGGCAAGGGCATCGCCAATGGCCTCATCGTGCTGGGTCCAGTCGGCCTTCAGCAGCGCGACGTTGGCATCGCCGAAGGCCTTCTGCACCTCAGGCTGGCTCAGCGCCACCCGCTCGTTGACCTGGCAGCTTAGGCACCAGCTCGCTGTGAAGTCGACGAAAACAGGCCGCCCTTGGGATTGGTAGCGGCTCACGGCATCAGCCGACCATGGCTCCCAGGCGCCACGAGATGAGCTGTTCGCAGCGGTCGTCGCAGCCGAAGCTGCTGCCGTTGTTGCGAGTTTTCCGGGCGCAAACACAGTCAAGCCCACCACGCCGAGCAGCAGGACAATCGCCACACCGGTAGCCCAGCCCTTCGCTGGCCACCGGCCCAAAAACCATCCGGCCATCGAGATCAGCAGTAGACTCACCAGCAGCACTGCCAGCAGCGACGCGCCGTAAGCCTGCGCCAGCACCCACGCCAGCCAGATCACCGTGCCAAACACCGGCACTGCTGTCGCCTGCTTCAGCACTTCCATCCATGCGCCGGGCTTGGGCAGGAACCGTGTCCACGCCGGCTGCAGCGTGAGCGCCACATAAGGCGCGGCTAGTCCCAGAGCCAGCGCCGTGAAGACAACAAATGTGATCGCCGGCGATTGAGCCAGAGCATAGCCGACAGCAGCTCCCATAAACGGCGCCGTGCAGGGCGTCGCGACTACGACGGCGAGAATGCCCGTGAAGAAGCTGCCCGCGTAGCCCTGTTTTGCGGCCAGGGATCCGCCCGCGCTCGTCAACGACAGGCCAATCTCGAATTGCCCAGCAAGCGAGAGCCCAAGGAAGAACAGTAACGACGCCATCAACGCGAGAAACACGGGCGATTGAAACTGATAGCCCCAACCAAGATGCGAGCCCGCCGCGCGCAGTCCGAGCAGCACAGCAACCAGCGTCCAAAACGAAATCAATATCCCGGCGGCGTAGACGAATCCGTGTGCGCGCAGCGTGTGCCGCTCCTCGCCGCTTGACCGCACCAAGGCCAGCGCTTTGATGAAAAGCACAGGGAACACGCAGGGCATCAGGTTCAGCAGCAGCCCGCCGAGGAACGCGAAGGCCGCCGATTGCAGAAGACCGGGTGGAGGCGCGGCCGGCCCGCGTGGTGCGGCCAATGGCGAAGATGCAGGAGCCGATGCAGATTTTCCTGGCGCCGCAGCCGGAACCGAAGCAACAGACTCGATCGCAGCCATCGGCACGCCTGCAACGACGCCAGGCGTCGCAGCAATCTCGAACACACGCCCGCCGGATAGCTCAATCACTCCGCGTAACCGGTCGGGAGGTGCGGTCAGATTCGCGTCCTTCTTTAGGTCGATCACGAACCCTTTGTCAGTCGGCGTCACCGTCTGCGGCGCTGGGTTGTCGACAACGTCTTGATCGGCCGGGAAGAAGGCCGCACTCGTTTCCTTCTGGCCCGTCGTGACCGCCAGCCTGAATCCCGAGCCGCCAGCTTGAAAGACCGGCTTGAACGCCGCAGGAGCCGGCTTCGGTAACAATGCCTCGAAGCGCCGGATCAGCTGCAGCTCATCCTGCGCTGTCACGGCGGATGCCTGGTTGACCACGGTGCGGCTTAGATTCAGCTCGGTCTTCTCGGGAATGCAGACTTCGCGGCAAACCAGCCAGTCCAATTTGGCGTGCAGATCGGCAGGCCCTAGAGTGGCGACCTTCGACGCCGTAATCGAGAACGGGAATACCACCTCATCTTCATAGCCAAAATCCATGAGCGGTCCCAAGGGCAACCGCTTCGGTGGCGGGAATTCGAGTTCGCTCGCAGTGACACCGGCTCGCAGCGTCCACTTCACATGCGGCGGCTCGCCCGAATCGCCCGCATTCCTCCAATAGACATGCCAGCCGGGCTCCAGCTTGAAATGCAAGCCGGCCGTGTTCGGTTTTCCATCGCGGCTCAGCGTGCTCTCCGGGGCCAGCAGCTCGATATGCACGTGTGCGGCATCGGCGGCGGCCTGGCCTCTGGCACGAACAGGCGCAGCTGCGAGTGTAGACACCGCAAGCGAAACGATCGCGATCTGAAAGCTCAGGAGGCGCATGGGTAAGAGCGAGACTCTCCTCTTGGACGTTTCGCCCATCTCGTTAGTCGCGGAAACTTGAGGCTTGCGCATGTCAGTGCCCTCGCCCTTCGAGGTGGATTCAATGCTCCGATACATACCGTGCATGTTCACGATAGATACAGTCGTTCTGAATACATTTCACACCCGCAGATCGCGCTCGCGCCACAGCCTCATCGTGCATGACTTCATCCTGCAGCCAAAGATAGGGAATGCCGATTCGGATGACATCGTCGACAATTGCCGGCACATGCTCGGAGGCACGAAACACGTCCACCAGGTCGATCCCGGCGCCGGTTTGCGCCACCACTGCCTTTTGAGCCGCGTCTAAATCCGGATAGCAGATCATGCCCTGGATCTCGGTCAGCGCCGGATTCACGGGCAACACACGATAGCCATTCGAGGCCAGATACCTGCCGATGTTGTGGCTCGCGCGCCATGGTTTGTCGCTCATCCCGACAACAGCGATCGTGCGCGCTGTGCGCAGCATTTCGTCGATGATCGATGGATCGTTTTGCATCTTTGCTTCTCAGCCCCTTGGTCCTCTGATTTGCTGCCCCTTACGCATCCAGATCGTCGTCCCCGCCACTAGTGTCCGTCCCCCGCCGTTTCGCCAGCAAATAGCCCCTTAGAAACGGCTCCAGATGGCCATCAAGAACCTTGTCCACATCGCCCACCTCGACCTTGGTGCGGTGATCCTTGGCCATGCGATAGGGCTGCAGAACATACGAACGGATCTGCGAACCGAAGTTGATTTCGAGCTTCGAGTCTTCAAGCTTCTTCGACGCCGCGCGCTTCTTTTCAAGCTCGTACTCATAGAGCCGCGACCGCAGCATCTTCAATGCTTTTTCACGGTTTTTGTGTTGTGAGCGCTCGTTCTGGCACTGCACCACAATCCCCGTCGGAAGATGCGTCATCCGCACGGCCGAGTCCGTCGTGTTGACGTGCTGCCCGCCCTTGCCACCCGAACGATACGTGTCGATGCGCAGGTCGTCCATCTTCAAATCCACCTGAATCGAGTCGTCGATCTCCGGCGAAACAAACACCGACGCAAACGACGTGTGCCGTCGCTTGGCTGAGTCGAATGGCGAGATGCGCACGAGCCGGTGCACTCCGCTCTCGCCCGCAAGCATGCCGAAGGCATACTCACCGGTGATGGTGAAGGTCGCAGATTTGATGCCGGCTTCTTCGCCGTCCTGGTAGTCGTTCATCTCTGTCTTGAAGCCCTGCTGTTCAGCCCAGCGCAGATACATGCGCAGAAGCATCTCGGCCCAGTCCTGGCTCTCGGTGCCACCAGCGCCGGGATGGACGGTCACAATGGCGTTCAGCGGATCGGCCTCGCCCGACAGCATGGTCCGGGCCTCGAGCTCCTCGGCAAACGTCGCCAGGGCTTTAATGTCCCGTTCGAGATCCCCGAGTACATCCTCGCCCTCGCGTGCCAGCTCGAAGTACGCCTCAATGTCGCTGGTGCGGCGGATGAGTTCTTCGTCGTCCGCGACCAACGCCTCCAGACGTTTGCGGTCGCGCATCAACGGCTGGCTGGCCGCGGGATTCGACCACATGGTCGGATCGGCTAACTTCGTTTCAATTTCGGAGAGCTCCCTGCGGATGCGAGCAGGGTCAAAGATACTCCCGCAGGTCGCGGACTTGGTCGCGCACAGGAGCGTAGGCGAATTCGAGATCGTTCAACGACACGATTTATGACCTGACTTTGGCTGGAGATTTCAGCTCGAGGCCGGAACGCAAACACCAACCCACGAGCGCTACTGCAAGTATGGCACAGGCCCACGCGAACACGTCGCCGTGCGCAGTATAGAAGGTGATGTCGTCGCGAAAGCCGAACTGTGCCGGCAGTGCGTCCACCGCATGACGCGGAATGCTCTGGACAACCCGGCCATCGGGATCGATCACTGCCGTTACGCCGTTGTTGGTATCCCGCAGCAGCCAGCGCCGGTTTTCGATCGCTCGCATCCGCGCCATATTCAAGTGCTGCCAGGGTGCGCTCGTGTCGCCATACCAACCATCGTCGCTGATGTTCACCAGCGCTTCGGCGCCGAACCGCGCAAACTGCCGGACCTCGTCGGCGAAGACTGACTCATAGCAGATGAACACGCCGTAGCGATGCATCTTACCGTCGGTTGTCTGGAGCCGAAAAACATTGCGAGAGCTTCCAGGCGTGTAATGAGCGACCTTGCCCGTCAGTTTGCGCGCAAAAAAGAAAACCTTCGGGTAGGGAACGTATTCGCCCCAGGGCACGAGATGAATCTTGTCGTAGCGGCCGGCCTCGTTTCCGTCGGCACCAAGGACAATTGCGGAAACATGATCGATCCAACCGCTTTCAGAGGGCGAAACGTCCGAGCCAACCCCGCTCACAATCATGGGAGCCTGATCGATCCGCCCAATTTCCGTCATCGCATTCCTGAAGCGAGGTTCCATCTCGAAAAAAGGCGCGGGCGACTCAGGCCAGACGATGAGATCGGGACGCGTTGGGTAAGGCGGACAGATGATTTCACCTGTGGGCGCGCCGGTTTGGGGTATACCGGCGATATAAGTTTTGCAGCTTTCTGCACCGAGGCGGATGAAGTCGGCGATGTGTCGATCCCATTCGCCCGGACCGAGCCAATAGCCGGTATTTTCTACATCGAGGTTGGGCTGGATAAGGACGGCAGTCGCGGTCGATTCGGCTTTGGGCGGCGCGACAAACACTCCGCCGTATCCAATCGCGAAAAGAAACAACCCGCATGCAGTCCACGCAAAGCGTCCCGCGAGGCTGTTCTTCGATCCGCTGCCAATCAAGACGCCGCCGCTAAGGAGTGCGTTAGTCGCAACCAGCACAAAGCTGATCCCGTAGACTCCTGCCCACGGCGCAAGTGAGGCCAGGATGTGGTTGTCGACTTGCGAGTAGCCGAGCTGATCCCACGGCACGCTCGTGATGCGCGCGCCAGCCAGTTCCAGCGCGGTCCACAAGAATGGCGCGAAAGCGAGGGCCAGCCTCACGGAGCCCGTCGCGCGGGAGACCAGCGCAACGCCCAATCCAAATAATCCGAAGTAGAGCCCCAGTACCAGGCTGAAGAGCAGCAAGACTAGTAAGGACACGAGCGGCGGCAGCCCGCCGTGAATCAACATCGTGTCGTAGATCCAGTAGCAGTTCCCGGCGTACCAAAGGACGCCGCATACATACGCCAACAGAAATGCAGAGCGCAGCGGTTTCGGTCTCTCTGAACATGAAAGGATCGCCCACAGCAGCGGCACAAGACCTACCCACGCGAAGACGCTTCGCCATGGCAACATGGGCCCCGCAAGCGGGAACGGCAATTCAAGCAAGCCGGCCGAAAGGCCGGATGCGGCCCACAGCTTCCATGAATCATGGCGCATACTCCGCCGAGTGTACTGCATGCCGTGCATCAGAGCCCATGTGTGTGAGTTCAGCAACTAAAGAGCCGTCGTGAGGCGCCAAATCTTGTTGCGTCGAGCGCTGGAAATACGGCTACAATCGAAGCCATGCACCTCGCAATCTTGGGAATGCGGCTTCTCGAACTTCTTTTCTTCGTCGGCTTGGCTGGCTCCGCCGTCGTGGTTCTGATCAGTTTCGTCGAAGATGGCAAGGAACTCTTCGGAGACGAGTAACTGGGAAGACGTGACTGAAGGTGCGCGCAAGTTCTTATTTTAGAATTCCCATGCCATTTTCATTGACTCCCCTCTATATCGGCAATAAACTCAGCCGAGGGCGACAGGGTTTCTCGCTCAGGAATCTGAACGGCCTGCGTGACGTGCCGGCAACCAAGTGATGGCATCTTCTCGAACGATCACAGCCCCACCTTCGGACCGCGTGCGGCTTATCGTGGCATCCTCCGTGATGCTCACGTTCATTTCCTTCTGGCGTGCCGCAGCCATCGTTCTCAACGATCTTGGCTCCTCTGCGTTTTACGCAGGCGGTATCGCCGAGCAGGCGGTCGGCGCATCGGCCCCCTGGTTCATCCTCGGCATCATGCTGTTCAGCTTCGCCGTGCGTGCGGTCTACGTCGAAAGCTGTTCGATGTTCACGCGAGGCGGTGTCTACCGCGTCGTGAAGGAGGCGCTGGGCGGCACTTTCGCCAAGCTGAGTGTGTCCGCGCTGATGTTCGATTACATCCTGACCGGGCCGATCTCCGGTGTGTCTGCCGGGCAATACATTACTGGCCTCATGAACGAGATGATGACCGTCGTCAACCACTACAACTGGTTGCCGCCGGCTCTCCAGGATGTGCACGGTAACGCCTTCCAGTTCGACATGAACGGCACGTCCGCAATCTTTGCGGCGGCCGTCACAATCTACTACTGGTGGCAAAACATTAAGGGGATCGAGGAGTCGAGTGACAAGGCTCTTCGCGTTATGCAGATCACCACTGTCATGGTGGTCATTCTGCTCATCTGGGGAAGTTATTCGGTCTTAGTGCGCGGCATTCATCTTCCGCCTGCGCCGATCGCTTCGAACCTCAAATTCAGCGATGACGCCCTTGGCTTCCTGAAGGGCACGAAGCTTGTGCCGGTGCTGGGTCTGTTCGGCATTCTGATGGCCTTCGGCCACTCCATTCTGGCCATGAGCGGCGAGGAGAGTCTTGCTCAGGTCAATCGTGAGATCCAGCATCCAAAGCTCAAAAATCTGAAGCGCGCCGCGATCGTAATTGCCATCTACAGCCTCGTCTTTACGGGCGGAGCAACGCTGCTGGCCTCGATGCTGATCCCCGATGGCCCGCGTACCCAGGTTTACCAGGACAACCTAATCGCAGGTCTTGCGATGTATATGGTTGGCCCCGAGTTTTGGCGTATTGCTTTTCGCATCTTCGTTGTGTTTGTCGGCTTCCTGATTCTGTCGGGCGCCATCAACACATCGATGATCGGCTCGACCGGCGTGCTGATGCGCGTCGCGGAAGACGGCGTTCTCACCGACTGGTTCCGCAAGCCGCATCCCCGATTCGGCACCAGTCATCGCATCGTCAACCTTGTCTTTGGTCTTCAGATGTTCACCATCATCGTGACCCGAGGCAACGTCATCACATTGGGCGAGGCATATGCCTTCGGCGTCATCTGGTCCTTCACCTTCAATAGTCTCGCCATGCTCGTTCTCCGCTGGAAATACCACGGAGAGCGTGGCTGGAAGGTACCGCCGAACATCAAGATCGGAAAGACCGAGGTTCCGGTCGGACTTTTCTGCGTTTTTCTCGTCTTGCTGACCACGGCGATCACCAACCTGTTCACAAAATCGGTCGCTACAGTCAGCGGGATTGTATTCGCGGCGGCCTTTTTCATCATTTTCACCATCTCCGAGCGACAGAATCTCCGCAAGCACGCTCTTACTGCTCGACAGATGAGGGACCACTTTCAGCTGGAGCATCAGGACACCGTCAGTAGAGAGTCGGTTGCCATTCGTCCCGGCGCCATCATGGTGACCATGCACGATGCCCTCAACCCGGTCGCCTTGAAGTGGGTGCTATCGCGGACCAAGACCGAGGATCGAGACGTCGTCGTGGTGAGTGTGCGCATGATGGGCGTTGGGGGCCCAGAATACCTGAGCGCGGAACAGCAGAGCTTCAGTGAGCACGAACAGATGCTCTTCACTAAGGCGGTTTCCGTCGCGGAGAGCTTTGGCAAAAAAGTGTCCCTTCTCGTCCTGCCCGCGGGCGATATCTTTGCGGCACTGGCCCAGAGTGCCAACTCGCTCGAAGTTGACTCTGTGGTTTCGGGCCTCTCGAGTTCGATGACCGCAGAAGAGCAGGCATTTCACCTCGGCCAGGCCTGGGAAGCGCTGCCCGAGCCGAAGCGTCAGTTCAATTTCTTCGTGATTAGCCCGAGTGGCGAAACCAGTGTTTTCTACATCGGGCCCCACGCTCCGTCCTTGAGCCCCGACGACGTTCAGCTGGTGCATCGTTTGTGGCTGAACATGAAGCGCGATCCCTCGGTCCAGGATTTACACCACAGCGACATCATCACCTATGCGCTCACCCGCCTGGCGGGACAATACGCGCGAGAGAAGGTAGAGATTCTGCGCGAACTGCGTAACTATCGGGCAGCAGAAACTCCGAGCGTGCGCATCGGCGGTCAAGAAGCCGCCAGCTTGGCTGCCGCATTGGAAAGCAAACAATCTGCGCCAGCCGTGAAAGCATCCCGCGATCTCTAGACCTTACCGATATATCTAAATCCCTTCGGACACCCTGAACCACCAATCCTGAAAGAGCTCGTCTTCGCAGCCTCGGCGGCAAACTTTTCTCGCTCGCCAAGACCTGGGCAAAAGTGAGAAGTGACGTTAGTTACTCACTCCGGCACACTATCCGATTATCGAGACACCTAACAGTAATACACCGCTCGACCGCGAGTTAGTTGAATCAAGACTATGTATCTGCCTCGCAAGGTTGGGTTAGCCGGCCGTGCGCAAAGCCGGCTTTTTTTGTTTGTAAATTGTCTTTGCTTTGCGTATTGTGATTCAGAAATACAGTCGGCAAGTCGGGAAGAGTTGGCGTGGAGAATATGCTGAGTGGGCCACTTATCCACGTGTAAGAGGAGGTTCTGTGGGAGTTTCAGAGATTCTTGCACAAATCGATCGAGAGATTGCTCAGCTGCAACAGGCACGCGCGTTGCTCAATGGAACATCAGGAAAAAACACAAGAAAGTCCGGGACGGCAACGGGCAGAAAGAAGAGACGTCTGACCCCGGAAGGTCGCAGGCGGATCGCCGAAGCAGTTAGGCGGCGATGGGCCGAACAAAGAAAGAGGGCTGCGGCCGCGAAGTAGTTGCGTCAAAGCCAGGAAAAGGTGCCGGTCTCCCTGCCGGCACTTTTCATCCAGCTCAACGTCTAGGCTATCGTCTCCCCTGGAGAACAGGTCAGCACATTGACGCCTGGATCGATCAATGCCGCCAGTTCCGCTGGGGTTCCTGTAAGTGGCGGAAACGTCCCAAAGTGCAGCGGCAGAACCATCTTGGGCTGCAGGAAAGCGACTGCAAGAGCTGCTTCTTTGGGTCCCATCGTATAGAAGCCACCAATTGGCAGCATGGCAACTTCAGGGTGATACAGCTGAGCAATCAGCTTCATATCACCGAAGACATTAGTGTCTCCGGCGTGATAGAGAACCGGACCGTCGGCGACGGCGAGCACAAAGCCGGTCGCAACGCCGACATAGTGGGTACCTTTCTCGTCCTGTGCTGCGGCTGAGTGGGTAGCCTCAACCATAGTTACCTCGACATCGCCGAGCTGTGCGGTTCCACCAAGATTCATCCCTGTCGTGCTCTTGACTCCTTTACTCCCGATATAGGCTGCGAGCTCGTAGATCGCCACAACCGTCGATCCGTGCTTCGTCGCCACAGGGACTGCGTCGCCGATGTGGTCGCCGTGACCGTGCGTCAGGAGTACATAGTCGATCTTCTCGGGCAAAACAAAGCCCATCGGGTATTTCGGATTCCCGGCAATGAATGGATCGATCAACAGGTTCGTTCCCTTGGCGGTCTGGATCAGCACCGTGGCGTGGCCCAGCCATGTAATGCGCGTACCTTTCAGCAGACTCATGATTCTCCTCAATCCTTGATCGCCTGATCAGCTTCGACCCATCGCTCTCAGGGCTAGTTAGGAGTCGGTCGTCGGGCTCTTTGTCGCACATGCTCGTCGACGCCAAGGCCAGCCGATCCTCCGCATCACCATCATTGCAAACCAGAATCGGGTAACCGATTCTCCGCTCACCTCAAAATTCTGCAGACCATTGATTCCATCAAATTCCCGCATTGACGCCCGTGCCGCTGAGGCGTAGGCTACGGCCAATAGGCGAACAAATGGCGAAAATATTCCCTCTCTTCCCCATCCTCGACGTAAAGCAGTCCTCACGTCTTGCCAGGACCGCCGCCGAGGCCCCTTTGGACTCGACAGGATGCCTCACCGAATACCGGCCGCTGCCCACCAAGTCAATCCTCTCGAAGGTTGTTTCGAAACGAAAGCTGCCGTTTTCCTATGCCATCAACCCCTATCGCGGCTGCGAGTTCGCTTGCCGCTATTGCTATGCCCGATACGCCCACGAGTTCCTCGAGCTCACGCCGGAGGATTTCGAACACAAGATCTATTTCAAGCAGAACGTGCGCTGGCTGCTCACGCAGGAACTCAAGCGTCTGAAGCCCGGGACAGACATCGCAATTGGTACGGCGACCGACCCCTATCAGCCCCTGGAGCGCCGGCAGATGGTTACGCGCGCCATCCTGGAGGCCTTCGCGGAATGTAGCGGATTCGGGCTGGGGATCGTAACCAAATCGACGCTCATTGCACGCGATGTCGACCTTCTCAAGGAAATTGCACAGCGTCACAAGCTGAGCGTCCACCTCACGATCACAACCGTGGACGCGAAACTCGCCCGCATCCTCGAGCCACGCGCTCCCCGACCCGATCTTCGCATCCACACGGTCGCGCACCTCCGTCAAGCCGACATCCGTACCGGGGTTATATGCTCGCCTCTCATGCCGGGCATCACGGACAGCCGTCGTTCCATCGGCGCCGTGGCCAAAGCCGCCGCGGCCGCCGACGCCAGCTTCTTTTTCGCTGGCGCATTATTCCTCAAGCCCTGCTCGCTGCCGACTTTCCTGGGGTTCGTGGGCCGTCACTTTCCCGAGCAGCTTGACGCGTACAAGCAGCGCTACTCGGGCAGGGCGTTTGTGTCATCCGAATACCGGAATCGCCTGCAGGCGCTAGTCGAGACGATCCGCCGCGAAAACCACCTCGATCACCGCCGCCATGATCATTCCCAGAACCCAAAGGAGGCCGACCGAATCGAGCCTATCGCCCTGCAACCCTGGCTTCCGTTCAGCTGAACTAGCGCGTGATCAGGACTTCGTAGAGGCCGTCCTTTGCCAGGAACTGCCGGAATCCCGGCCACTTCGAGAACAGCGTCTGAATGCTGCGGTTGGTAAACGTGCGCTGGGTCTGGAAGGGCTGGGCCTGCTGCATCTCCACATCATCCGTGTCGGTGACGTGGAAACGGCAATACGGCAACTGCTCCTCTTTCGATTTGGCATGGAAGAATGCCAGAACCTGTCCGCCAAGATTCGTGGCTCGATGCAGATGTTCGACAACCGGGACGACGAACGCTTCGGGAAGATAATCGAGCGTGGTCCACAGGAGGACGACGTCAAACATCCTGCCTGAGAACTGCCAGGAATGGTCGAGATACCCCTCCACATTCCAGATCGGATTGTCGTCCTCGTCCTTCCCGATCTGCCAGTCGCCGGTCAGCGCATCGGTCACCGGATCGCAGAGAAAGATACTCTGGCCAAGGTTGGTGAGGTAGTTGATATTGTGCGGCGAGGTCGCGCCGGCATCCACGACACGAAGGCCCGGATCGGCCTGAAGCCGCTTGCGCAGAGTCGCCCAGGCCCCGGAGTATCGCCGATACTTCGGACCAAAAGGACCCGTAATGTTGGCCGGAGTGTCCGGTTTCTTCTCAAAAAGACGCTTGATCACAATCGACCCTTTGCCCGCACAACGGAACTTCTGCCGGCAAATTGAGGCTTGGGCGGACTCGGATCGAATCCGCCTGAATCAAGTATGCTGGATCGCCCCTCTGTGCGAGAGGCCTCGAATGAAGCTATCGGAAAAAAACGATGGGGCCCGGCTTAGAAGTCGGCCCCGGCAGTCGAGTTCTCCACTGTCTTCGCGCCCTGCGTCAAATCGACCTTGCCGCGAAAAATCGCGTTGTCTTCAACCGCCAGCCGCAGCGCTTTTACGTCGCCCTCGACTACGCTTCCCGCTCGCAATTCCACGCGTCCGCTCGCCACGATATTGCCCTGCAGCCGCCCCAGAATCAGAACCTCCCGCGCTGTAAGATCGGCCGAAACGTTGGCGTTGGGTCCGATCGTCAGACGTCCCTCGGAGAGGTGAATCGTTCCTTCCAGCTGTCCATCGACAACCAGGTCTTCACTGCCCTTCAGCTCGCCCCGAATTACGACGGTTTTTCCGATTCGCGCGAGACCGTTCTCTGTAGCCATAATACAATTCCTTCCGAGGCGTTCATTGGAGCATCTTCAGGGAATCAGTGCCTATACGATAGGACGGCCTAGCTGCCGATCGATCGAGACCGGTTCGGCAATTCCTGAAAATTCCTAAGGCCCTGCCCGCACTATACGCAAGAATCCCCCGCCAATTCAATTCAAGAAACCCGGAAGTAACCGGCGCGTCTAATCTTCTGTATCCGATAATAGAGTGGCCTGGATCAGGAATGACCTCTAGACTACGTGGTTGGCTCACGATTGTTTCATTGCTGTTACTGGGATCGACGGATCCCAGGTGCGCGCACGCCACGCTGGACAGCACCGAGGCCGACCTCGTGAAACGCGCCTTGGCCGCCGAACTGGCCGGTGTCGTGGATACACTGCATCCCCTGCGCTACACCCTTCACAAAGCCAGCCTGCGTGTCTCCACAACCAAAGAAATTGTCGAGACCAAAGACGGTGCGGTCGCTCGCCTCATCGCAATCAACGACAAGCCCTTGAGCACAGAGGATGCGCAAAAAGAACTGGCTCGCCTCGATGGGCTGCTCAACGATCCCGGCAAGCAACGCCATCGGAAGCAGGCGGAGGACGACGACACCAATCGAGTCCTCAAAGTCATCCGGGCCTTGCCCCACGCATTCCTCTACCAGTACATCGGACCGGGCGCTGGACCCCACGGCAAAGTCGAAAGGTTTGCTCTCTCGCCCAACCCGGGCTTCGAGCCTCCGGACCTCGAGACCCATGCCTTGACTGAGTTGACGGGCGAGATCTGGATCGATCCGGCCCAGACCCGCGTAGTGCGGCTGGAGGGCCACCTGCAGCAGGATGTCGACTTTGGATGGGGCATTCTTGGCCGGCTCAACAAAGGCGGCTGGATCGTAATCGAACAGGCCGATGTCGAAAATCACCTGTGGCGCATCGTGCATTTTCAGATCGTGATGAGCGGCCGTGTTCTCTTCAAGCCGAAGAGCTTCGACACGCTGGAAGATGAAACCGGCTTTGCTCCCGTGCCCGCTGGAATCGACTACACGCAGGCCATCCAGCTTCTGCGCGGCAATCCCGCTTCGGCATCGACCCAATAAGCAACTTCGCCCACGAAAACCGAAAGGCCCAGCCGTCCTGGCTGAGCCTTAGGGTGGTAACGGCCGCCTTCCAGCTTTACTTCACCTTGGCGAACACGATCACCAGCGTGAACAGCGTGAGCGACTCGATGAGTGCCAGACCGAGCACGAGGAACGTAAAGATTCCCGCGCGCGCTCCGGGGTTACGGGCAAGAGCTTCCACGGCCGAACCCACCGCTTTGCCCTGACCCAGTCCGCACAAACCCGCGGCAATACCCATGCCAATGCCGGCTCCGATCGGCACCAAACTGGCAGCCGCAGGCTCCCCCTGCGCAAATGCCGGCACAGCGAAGCAAAGTGCCGCCAGGGCGATGAACAAATACTGAAGTTTCTGCATAGTTCTCCAGCTTCCCTGAATTGACTGCCAGTGGGTGGTTGAGGCTCACCGTGCTGGCCCCCTCACGCTTGCAGCCTTCCGTGGTTCCGGAGCGGAAGCGCTCTCCGGCGGAATCCTTTTCCTTGTCTCGGACGCGATGCCGACGTGCACTCGCGATCAATGCTCGTGCGACGTCGCCAGAGACAGATAAATCATGGTCAACAACATGAATACGAAAGCCTGGATCACCGAAACCGCGACGTGCAGACCAATGAAAATCGCCGGGATCGCAATCGGAATCAGAGAGAAGAAGACCAATGTCACCAGGTCGCTTGCAAACATGTTGGCGTAAAGACGGATAGTGAGCGAAAGTACGCGCGCCAGGTGCGACACGATCTCGATGGGGAAGATCAACCATGCCATCCACCAAACCGGACCGGCAAAGTGCTTGATGTAGCCCACCAGGCCCTGCGTGCGAATTCCGTGGAAGTTATAAAACAGGAACGTCAACACAGCGAGACCCAACGGAACGACCGGCTGTGTGGTCGGAGCAGGAATACCAGGGATCGCCCCCAGAAGGTTGTTGATCAGCACGAACAAGAAGATGCAGGTCACGAAAGACTGATAGCGCTCGTACCCGTGCCCGATGATCTGGTCGGCCTGACTGCCGATCGCTTCGTGAACCATCTCGGCAACCTGCTGCGCCGGACCGGGGCTCTCGACCGACAACGTGGCGCGCACAACGACGAAAAAGAGAATTAGGCCAGCCGCGACCAACAACTCCAGGGCAAACGCATTCGTAATCGCCGTGGCCGGCGTCGATTGGATTCCGACCGCATGCTGCAGCGACGAAACGGGGCCACCAAACAGGGCATTCAACAGGTGGGTGATCGCGAGCTCTTCCTGCATGAACCGTTTCTTTCTGTTTCCGGACGGAAATTTCCGCGCTCGTCGCTTGAGCTAATTATTCGCGGAGCAGACGGATGACTTCCCAGCCCACAGAGAAAACTGCCAGTCCGAGGCCGCAAAGAAGCGCAACAACCGATCCCTGGAAACACTTCAGGCTACCATAAATGGCCCCGGCAAAGACTGCGAGACGGATCACAAAGAAGATCACCACAGCGGCTGCGCTGCCCGGTGTCCTCTGCTTGTCCATCCGCGCGTTGAACACGCGCACCAGGTGCCGCCATTCCAGAATGCTCGCCGCTGAAATCGCCGCACCGGTCAGCAGCATCGCCCCATTGCGCCAGTTCGAGCCGACGGTAAGCGCAGCCGACCCCAGCACTCCCAGCACGATGGTGATCCACAGACCGCGCTTCAGCATCGCGAGCAGCGCTTCGTCGGTCAAATCGGCAATGGGATGGGTTTCCTGAGTCGTCATTGCGCGCCGCCCGAACCGCTTCCTTTCTTGCCCGAATCCTGCAATGGGCCGACACCCTTCTCTGCGTCCATTGCCAGCCGGATCACGTACACCAGTCCCGAAATGCAACCAAAAATTATGCCCACAATCGTCAGCCAGGACTGATGCAGCTTGGAGTCGGCCCACGCTCCGGCGAGCCATCCGATGACCATCGCCGAGGGCAGAACGAACGCGATCTGCATCAACTTCTCAGCCTGCACAAGGCTCTGAAAACCTACGCCCGGCTTGCTGTTCGATTTGCGCTCCGGAATGGGGCTGTTGTACGGCATTGCCGTTTCACTCTTTCACCGTTCACTGCTTCTCTTCACGGCGTCAAGCCGCCGTCAGCCACTTCTCAGCATACAGGGCAATCTCACCAGCAGGTATACTTCCCTTTTGAGCACACGCCAGAATGACTGCAGACACCATCCCGTTCGATTCGGAGTTTGAGCGCAACCTGTTCGAGTTGCGTAAGTCGAAGTTAGCCGAGATTGAAAAGCTGGGCCAGGCCGCCTATCCCAACCAGTTCCCTGCCTCGCACACCATTCCAGAGGTCCGCCTCAAATGGGATCCGTCGACTGCCGAGGACCTCGAAGTACATCGCGCCACCGTTGCGGTTGCCGGACGCATCGTGGCGATTCGCACCATGGGCAAAG
This sequence comes from uncultured Occallatibacter sp., assembly GCA_964585715.1. Taxonomy (GTDB): domain Bacteria; phylum Acidobacteriota; class Terriglobia; order Terriglobales; family Acidobacteriaceae; genus Telmatobacter. The sequence goes on along the minus strand of CAZPEZ010000015.1, from coordinate 41,175 downwards.
CCGGGTTTGCGACGCTGCAGCAGGGCGGCCAGCGCCTCCAGATCTACGCGCGGCTCGACGCGGTCGGCGAGCAGGGCTGGGCTCTCTACAAACTGCTTGACCTGGGCGACCACATCGGCGCCGCCGGCTACCTCTTCCGTACCAAGACCGGCGAACTCTCGATCCATGTCGAGCGTCTGACGTTTCTTGCCAAGGCCATGCTCGCATTGCCGGAGAAGTACCACGGCCTTGCGGACGTGGAGATCCGCTATCGTCAGCGCTACGTCGATCTCTTCACCAACCTCGACAGCCGTGAGGTCTTCGTCAAACGCGCGAGGGTGCTGCGCGCCCTGCGGAACTTCTTCGATTCCCGCGGCTATCTTGAAGTCGAGACGCCGATGATGCAACAAATCGCGGGCGGTGCTGCGGCGCGGCCGTTCAGGACCCATCACAACGCGTTGGACATGGACCTGTTTCTGCGCATCGCGCCCGAGCTCTATCTCAAGCGGCTCGTGGTGGGCGGCCTCGATCGCGTGTACGAGATCAATCGCAACTTCCGCAACGAAGGCGTGAGCACACAGCACAACCCCGAGTTCACGATGCTCGAGTTCTACCAGGCCTACGCCAACTACCACGACATGATGCAGCTGACGGAAGAGCTGATGGCGTTCGTGGCCCGCGAAGTCAACGGAACGACGGTCACCGAATTCAACGGGAACACGATCGATCTCGGCAAGTGGCAGCGGCTGACGATGCGCAAGGCGATCCGCGAATACTGGCCCGTCGAGGCGGGCGCCAAACCGGCCGAGACAGCCTTCGATTTGGCTCAGGTACTGCAGGCAAAGCTCCACGCCGCGTTGGGCTCGCTCGAAAAAGCCTCTGCACAAACCACGACGATCACCCCGGACCGGCTTTCCGAGCTGAAAACGATCCACGACGCAATCACCGTCGTCTACTACGACTCGCTTAAGGAAGCACCTCTTGGCAGGTCGATCTATAACCTGTTCGAGGCTATCGTCGAGCCCAACCTGATTCAACCGACCATCATCTACGACTATCCGACCGTCGTCTCGCCGCTATCGAAGGCCAAACCCGACGACCCCGAGCACGTCGAGCGCTTCGAGTTCTTCGCCGGCGGCTTCGAGCTGGGCAATGCCTTCAGCGAGCTCAACGACCCGGTCGAACAACACAAGCGCTTCGAGGAGCAGCTCGCCCAGCGCGCGCATGGCGACGACGAAGCCCACCAGATGGACGAGGACTACGTCCGCGCTCTCGCCTACGGTCTACCTCCCACGGGCGGCGAAGGCATCGGCATCGACCGCCTCACCATGCTGCTCACCGGCTCCAAATCGATCCGCGACGTAATCCTGTTTCCGCTCATGAGAAACACAGGAAACAAAGACCAGGCGCCTCCGACTACTGACCACTGACCACTGTTCACTGAAACCATGAACATCCTTTTCGTCGGCGACATCTTCGGCAGCGCAGGGCGCAAGATCGTGCGCGAACACATCGGCCACGTGCGCGAAGCCCACAAGGTCGATCTGACCATCATGAACGTCGAGAATGCTGCGGGTGGGTTCGGCGTCACGCCGCAACTCGCCGACGATCTCTTCGAACTCGGCGCCGATGTGATGACCACGGGCAACCACGTCTGGGACAAGCGCGAACTGCTCGACTACCTTGCCTCTGTCCCCGCGGATAGTCACGCCCGGGCGCGCCGCATCCTGCGCCCTGCGAATATGCAGCCCGGCCTTCCCGGCTACGGCGTCTATGAGGGCTCGATCGCCTCGGGCCCCCACAAGGGCTTGCCCTACGCAGTACTAAATCTGATGGGTAAGGTCTTCATGAGCGGGACCAACGACCCGTTTCACGCCGCCAACGATCTTCTGGCCCAGATTAAGGCCAAGGTGATTGTCCTCGACTTTCATGCTGAGGCCACCAGCGAGAAGGTCGCCATGGGCTGGCATCTTGACGGCAAGGTGACTGCCGTCCTGGGCACGCACACCCACATTCCCACCGCGGACGAGCGCCTGCTCCTGAATGGCACTGCCTACCAGACCGACGTGGGAATGAGCGGCCCCTACGACAGTGTGATCGGCGTCGAGAAAGACCTCGTGCTGCAGAGATTTCTGACCGGCATGCCGGGCAAGTTCGAAGCGGCCAAAGGGAACCCCAAGATGTGCGCCACGCTCATCTCGTGCGATGCCGTAACAGGCCGCGCGACGGCAATCCAGCGCATCATGCTCGGCGAGTAATTGTTTCGCGCGGCGCCAGAATGCCTGAATCCGGCTTCCCGCGCAAACAAAAAGGGTAACCCTTGCAGGTTACCCTCACGATTCCCAGGATTTCGAGCCGGACTTTGAAATCCGGCTCCGTTTTCCAGTTGTGTGCCCTTACTGGGCTTTCTTGTGTGCCGCCGCCGGCTTGTGCACGGGCGCCGTCTTCTTCTTCTCCGGCTGGATAAAGGCATCCTTCAACACAATCTGCGCGCTCGCCGATGTCGTATCCGTGGCCGGCTTCTGCGTGTAGGTGTCATAGGTGCCATCCAGCTCGGCCGAAGGTTGTGTCTTGAACTCGAAACCGGGCTGGTACAGCTTCTGCTCGGCTTCCTTCAACGGCTCCTTCAGATTGACGATGAAGTCCGCCTGCTTCGAGTCCTTCGCATCCTGCGTCACTGCCACCGAAATCTGGGTCCATGTCGTGGTGTCGACGCTGATCACGATACCTGGAACCGGCGTCTGCTTGCCCTGGAGCAGAGCCCAGAGCTTGTCGGCATCTTCCTTGGAGCCATAGGCCAGAATCGTCTCTTTGTCCGCCAGTGCCAGCGTCGTGAGATCGGGCGTATTGGTGATCAGATCGTGAATCTGCTCCTGCGGGCTCTTGGCGGGCGTAATGGTAATCGTCCCCGGCGGGAGCGCGTTGGCTTGCGCCTGCTGCTTGATTGCATCCAGACCGTCGAGGCCACCGTGGTACTTCTTGTAGTAGTAGTCGAGCTTCGGTTCGATCTGGCCTTTGTAGTTCGCCGGCGCAAAATCCCAGACCCGCGCATAGAGATAGATGGCCTTGATCAAATCCTGGGTCGACCCCGGCTGGCTATAGGCCTGGGCCAGCAGCAGGGTATCCTGCAGGCCGGGGCCTTTGCTCTGTTCGTCGCTGTAAAGCTTCAACTCCGCGGTGTACTCGTCCTGCGCGGCCTTGAAGTCTTTCTTCACCACTGTGTCGTCGAGCGCGATGACGGAGTGGAAGAGCGGGTTACCCACGGCCGTCTGTTTTGCCCAATCGTCGGCGGACACCGCGGCAGGCTTGGCAATCTGCAGGCCCTTGCTGGCGAGGGCGGCAGCGTCGTCGCACGTCTGCGGGTCCTTGGACTTTCCGGTCGCATCAACACTTCGCGCACACGCGCCTTTCTTGATATAGACCGAGATGAAAGTCGCCTTCATATTGTTGGGGTCGACCTGCAACAAGCGGCTCGCGGCGCTCACGGTCTGGTCCGGGTTCTGCAGCTGCTGATAGGTATCGATCAGCGAGTCGAGAACCAGGGTCTTCGCGACGCTCTGTGGATATTGGGTGAGGAACTGTTCCAGCGCGGCCGCTTTCGCCTTTGGATCGCTCTGGCTCGTGGCCATTTGGTAGTTATTGAACTCGGCCGGGTCCTTGATGGAAAGGGTGCCGGGCTGGTCCTGTGCGTGCAGCATTGGTGCAACAAGGCAAATGCTTGCCAATGCCATCACGGATGCAAAGACAATCTTCTTCATTCATTGCTCCTGGGAGATACGTAAAGTGAAATGCTATTCAAGCACTCTTGTGTGAAATTCACAACCCTTCTACTTGGCGGCTGGACGCGGATGCGCGAAGACGTTTTCATGACTTGCGAGGCGGCGTTGGGAGGATTATAGAAACCGGCGACGCATGTGACAAGCAAAGTTGTTGCCTTCGAATGGAAAACACGCCATTTCATCGCCACCGGACACCTGGCCGCCCCTGGGGAAACATCCAGCGCTTCGGTCCGGGAGACGGCTCTTCGCAGCGTCGGACGGTCTGCGGACGCGCACAGCATACCGCCTTAGACACCACACCGGGAAAAACTGTTCCAGTCCGGTTCAATGGATTTGTACGCGGGTCACTGCAGCAGCCGAACCAACTCTGCCTGCTCGGCCAGGAACGCGTCGTGCCCATGGGCGCTGACCATTTCTCGGTAGTCGGCTTGAACGCCTGCGCCGCGAATCGTCTCCGCAAACTGCCGGACGGATTCAGCCGGGAACAGCCAGTCTGAACTGATGCCCACAAACTTTAGCCGGGCTCGAATCCCGCCAAATGCTTCCTGTGGAGCCTTGCCCCCGCGCAGGGGGTCCCAGTTGTCCATCGTCCGCAGGATAGCCAGGTAGGCGTTCGCATCGAATCGGTCGATGAATCTTTGTCCCTGATGGTCCAGATATCCGCCAATGTCGAAGCGCCCGCCCACGAGTCCGCCTCCCTGGTCGTCGTGCGCCCACGGATCTTCGCCATTCCGGTTTGGGTTCCGAGCAAAGCGCTCTTCGAGCAAACCCGCCGATTTGTAGCTGATCATTCCGATCTGGCGTGCCAGCGCCAACCCTTGCTTCGGAGGCTTCTGGGGCAGGTAGTAGCCTCCATCCCAGTCCGGGTCGTTCTGGATCGCCTGGCGCTGCAGATGGTTCAAGGCCAGTCCCATTGCCGTCAGAGGAGCGACCGCGATGATGACCGCCTGCTTCACTCGCTCTGGATCGTGAATGGCCCATTCGAGCGCCTGCATTCCTCCGATCGAGCCGCCCAGCACCAGCCGAAGACGCCGGATACCCAGAGAATCCAGCAGTTGCGCTTGCGCCCGCACATTGTCGCCGATGGAGACCAGTGGAAAATCAGGGCCGTAGACCAAGCCTGTCTCCGGATCGACCGCCCCCGGCCCGGTCGACCCGTAACACGACCCGAGCATATTGATGCAGATGACGAAGTCCTGCTGCAGCGACAGAACGGCGCCGGGAGCGAATATCTCCGGCCACCATGAGCCCACAAGTGCCGAGCCAGACAGGGCGTGACAGACCAGCACAGCGTTGTCCCGCGCAGCATTCAGCCGACCATAGACCGCGTAATGCAGCGTGGGATTCGCGAGAACCCGTCCGCTCTCCAGCAAGAGAGGACTTGGGAGCACAAAATCCCCCTCCAGAGTCGGCTCCAGAGTGCGGCTCTTCGCTGCGGGCTCCACGCGGGTCGCTGTCTCGGCTTCAGCCATTCCTTCTATTGTGCCGCAACACCGGCCTTCTCCGGTGTACCAGCAAGAGCATGCCCGTTCGCAGCCTCAATGGCCTGATCCAGGTCGGCGAGGATGTCGCGAATATCCTCGATGCCAACGGACAGCCGCACAAGTTCCGGCGTCACTCCCGTTCCGGCCTGTTCTTCCACCGATAACTGCTGATGCGTGGTCGAAGCCGGATGGATCACGAGCGATTTGGCGTCCCCGATATTCGCCACCAGGCTAAAGAGCTCCAGCGAGTCAATCAGCTTCTTTCCGGCCTCGTAGCCGCCCCCTGTTTTTCCGGCTTTGATCCCGAACGTGATCAACGCCCCCTGCCCGTTGGGAAGATACTTCTTGGCCCGCGCATAGTACTGGCTCGACTCCAGTCCGGGATAGTTCACCCACGCGACACCGGGGTGCTTCTCCAGATGTCTTGCCACCGCCAACGCGTTCTGCGAATGCCGCTCCAGCCGCAGGTGTAGTGTCTCGATCCCTTGCAGAAGCAGAAACGCGTTGAAGGGCGACAGCGCCGCACCGGTGTCACGCAGTCCCTGGATCCGGGCCTTCAGGATGAACGAAAGCAGCCCAAACGTGTCCCAATACGACAGACCGTGATACGAAGGATCGGGCTCTGTGAATTCCTTGAACCGTCCGGACTTCGCCCAGTCGAACTTGCCGGCATCCACGATCACGCCGCCAATCGAAGTCCCGTGACCACCAAGGAACTTGGTCGCCGAGTTCACCACGATGTCCGCGCCCCATTCGATCGGCCGCACCAGCGCTGGCGACGGGGTCGTGTTGTCGATCACCAGGGGCAGACCATGTTCGTGAGCGATCCCGGCCATGCGCTCGATGTCCACCACGTCAAGCTTGGGGTTGCCCACCGACTCGGTGTAGATGGCCCGCGTCTTGTCATTGATGGCCGCGCGCAGCCCGTCGAAATCGTCGGCATCGACAAACCGCACCTGGATGCCCAGCCGCGGCAGCGTGTAGTGGAACAGGTTGTAGGTTCCGCCGTAGAGCGAGGTCGTCGAGATGATCTCATCTCCGCCCTTCGCCAGAGTCGTCAGCGTCAGCGTCTCCGCCGCCTGCCCCGATGCCGCCGCCAGACCGGCAGCGCCTCCCTCCAGGGCTGCCACGCGCTTTTCGAACACATCGGTCGTCGGGTTCATGATGCGCGTATAGATGTTGCCGAACTCCTTCAGCGCGAACAGCCGCCCGGCATGATCGGCGTCCTGGAACAGGTACGACGTGGTCTGGTAGATTGGCACGGCACGCGAACCGGTCGCTGGGTCGGGCGACTGGCCGGCGTGAACGGCAAGGGTGGCAAACTGCAGCTGTTTTTCGTCTGGCATCGGGAACTCCTTGTCCTCTCGGTTGGCATTGGGTGGGCTGCGGAGCCTGTGGGGTTGCAGCGACTGCGCCATAAATGCGAAAACCCGAATCCTTTTCAGGACCGGGCCGCTTGTCTTCAGGATTGGTTGCGCTCAGCGCATGTGCCGTTCCAGCTTCAAGCGGACGGATTCCATACACATGGCCATGGCCCCGGCTTGTCCCTGATTCAGCATCGACGGCAGTATCGACGGTCGAAAGCAGGAAAGTCAACTCCACAGTCCGCTCCGGTTTTGCCAGGTGGTTCCGATCCGCTCCTCTCAACGGGAAATCCCTTCACGGAGTGCTAGCCTGACTGGCAGGATCAGGTGCAGCCAGGTGTCATCCGAGCCGGTCTGGATATCCCGGCCGCCGCAAAGAGTTCGACGCCGGGCCTCCACCTGGCGAGGAGGTCATGATTCTCCAGCAGATGAGCCTGACCGGCAGCCAGCTTATCAGCACCTTCCTTGCGATTCCGGCCTTTGTGCCCGCAACAGTCTGCACGGGGTATCTGTTCGCCTGGCTCACAAACCTGCACGGGTTCAGAATGCGCTCCCTCGTCGAGCGAGTCTTCTGGAGCATCCCCGCGTCGCTGGCCGTCTCGACGATTGCATCCGTATTGGTAGGCAAGTTCTTCTCTCTGGGCGCAGTCGTGATTCTCCTTCTGGCGAGCGCCTTTGGCAGTATCTTCGTACTCGCAAATGAACTCCGCAACGAGCATAAGACCAGAAAGAGGCGGGCTGCCGGACTGCAGCCATTGGGCTCTAAGGCCCTGATCTTAGTGATTCTCTGGACAGTTTTTACGATCTTCTCGCTCGTCGATATCCACCGCGACCACGAGCTCTTTATGAACGTATCGATGCTCGACCAAAGTGCGCGCGTCCTGTGGACAGAGAGTGTTCTCCACACAGGTGTGCCGCCCGTCAATCAGCTTTATCTCTACAAACACACAGTTCCCATGCGCAACTACTATTTCTGGTACGTGGTCTGCGCTGCGATCTCCAGGATGACTGGCCTGCGTGCGCGCAGCGTCTTTACTGCAAGCTGCGTCTGGGCCGGTTTCGGTTTGGTGTCGCTCCTCGGGCTCTATCTGAAACACTTCCTAGCCGTGGGCCCTCGCCTGCGCCGGCAGTTCCTTTACTCAGTTGGGCTCGTCACGGTCACGGGGCTCGACATCGCGGTGGTCCTCTGGAATCTTCTCCGCTACCGAATTCCGCCGCCTGCCGATCTCGAAGCTTGGTCGCGGGACGGCATCGTGAGCTGGCTGCACACCATCTTCTGGGCCCCGCACCACTTGGTCAGCATGATCTGCTGCATGTTCGCCTTTCTGCTTGCCTGGATGGATGCGAAGGAATGCAGCCCTCGCAGCATGACCTCGGCGATTCTCATCGCACTTGCGATCGCCAGCGCCTTCGGCCTGTCGGTTTACGTCACATTCGCATTCTTTCTTGCCATGGTGGGCTGGGCTGTCTGGCAGGTCGCCATCGAACGGACTTGGCGGGCCTCTGCACTCCTCGCTGCCGGCGGTGCGGCGTCGGTCGTCCTGCTCCTGCCCTATCTGCTCGACCTTCTCTACACTCCTTCCCAGCTGAGCAAGTCCTCTTCAACGGCTGGTGGCTCCCTCTTTTCCTTTGCGGTTCGCCAGATGATCCCACCTGACCGGCTGCTGGCATCGGAGCTCCTCCAGAACTTCGCCCACACTCATCCCGATGCTGCCGCGAACCTCGCCAGGCTGATTTGGCTCCTGCCCGGCTACATGCTCGAGCTCGGCTTCTTCTTCGTCGTTTTCCTCGTCTATCTCATTCCCGCATTGCGCAGGCGTGCCCCCCTCACGGACGCGCAACGATCGCTGCTGTTCCTCGCCTGCGTCACGGTTCCCATCACGTCGTTCATTCGCTCCGGAGTGTTGCAGACCAATGACTTCGCGTGGAGATCCGCTCTCTTTGTCCAGTTTCCCCTGCTGCTGCTGGGGTCCGACCTGCTGATGAGCTGGAGTGCCTCCGACGGCAAACTGCCTCTATCCGAGAGCACTGCCGGACTGCCCGGCGCCACGCCCCGCTGGCTGCGAGGGGTCGCCTCCTTTGCCCTCATCATCGGAGTTCTCAGCACGGTCTGCCAGGCGTTGATATTCCGCTTTTTGATCCCGATCTCCGACATGCACACGGTCTCCGGCCCAGCGCCAGAGGCGCGCAATCTCTCACAAAAGGCCTACATCTCCGCTATTGGATATGCCCAGCTCAACGCCGTTATTCCGCGCAACGCGGTTGTGCAGTACAACCCTGAAGACCAGGGCCGCGACCGCATGTCCATGATCGTCAATCTGCTGGGGATTGATCACCAATCCGTCATCTCAAGCGATTCGGGCAGCTGTGGCTCAGACTTGGGTGGCGATCCCACCGGCTGTCCGATCCTGGCCGCAGCGATCGATGCACTCTACAACGGCGCCTCCGCGGACCAAGCGCGCGCTGCCTGTCATCAATGGGGCATCCAGTACCTTGTCGCGAGGGTCTACGACCCCGTGTGGAAAGACAGGAACGGTTGGGTGTGGACCCTCAAGCCCGTGGTCGCCGACGAAGACTTTCGCGCACTCGACTGCGGACACTGATGAGCGAATTCTTCGGTGTGCCCTTTTATTCGAGCGGAGACTGGAAATGATCGAGGTTCCGAACTGCGTGATCTGCTACGGTCCGATTCGCCGCCTGAAGCGGGCTCTGGTCGCGCCGTTTCTAGCCCGGCGCATCTGGAATCGCAATCCGTTTTGCGTGGATCTGGTGCAATGCGAAGCCTGCGGATTCCTCTTTTACAACCCACGCCTCGACGAGAACGACCTGCGAAGACTCTATGCGGACTACAGGCTTGAGGACTACCAGCGCATGCGCCAGGCATCGGAGCCCTGGTACACCGCCCGATTCAACGACGAGCTGGCATCTCCGGCCTCCTACGAATTCCGCCGTGGGAAGCTGGCTCCGATTCTCCGCCAGCAAATCGGCGACCGAAAGATCGATCGCATTCTCGATCACGGCGGAGACCGCGGCGATCTGGTCGCCGGGCTCTTCGACGGCGCAGAAGCCTTCGTCTACGAGATCTCCGGGATTCCTCCGGCGAGCGGCGTCACCGCGGCCACCGATCCTGCCGCCTGTACGCCGGACCTGATCCTCAACAGCAACGTCCTCGAGCACGTCGGCTCTCCGCGCGAGTTGGTCGCCGAGATTCTGAAATCGGCGCCCAAAGGCGGCCTCGTCTATCTCGAGGTCCCCTGCGAGCACCCCTTCGAGTCCTGGAGAATCCTGCGGCGCATCGCCCAGATCGGTATCATAGCTCTGACCCATCCTTCTCTGGCACGGTTCGTCCTTCGCCCCGCAGCGCTGTATATGATGCACGAGCACATCAACTACTACACAGAGCAGACCCTTGCGACGCTGATGCGCAGCGCCGGGGGGACAGTGCTGGCCTCCGGACGCTACGCCCTGGGGACAAAGCCGGGCGACGCGGAGGTGGTTTGGGTAATGGGGTCGTCTAGTCTGAAAGAGGAGCCCAACTATCGGTGACCACTAAAATGCAGGCCGTCAAGAATTTCCTGGTACGACTGGGCCCAGATAATGCATTTGTTCGTTGGGCCTTGCAGCTTCACGGCCGGAAGCGCGGCTTTCGCATTCAATTCTCCGAAGAGCACATCGCCCTTAAGCGCGACACCCGCGAACTGTGGCTCAGCAAAGACCAATATGTCCAGGTCCCCTGGATGATCGACTGGTACGACTTCTACTTCAAAACAATCGAAAGCATCGAACATGGCAATCGAAACCTTCTGGACTTCTCCAAGCCCGGCGTCCACCGCTATATCCGAAACCAGGCAGCATTCAACTTCCCGTCCATTCCGGAAGACGATGTGATGGACGCCTATACCCACTGCTACTTGCCCAAGCCCGGCGAGATCGTGTGGGATGTCGGGGCACACGCAGGTGCGACAACCTATTCATTGGCGCACCTGGTGGGGCAATCAGGAAAAGTCTACGCATTCGAACCGGACGAAAGAAACTTCGAATATCTCAAGACAAACGTAGAATCGCACCGGCTGGAAAACGTTGTTCTTGTTAAGAAGGCCTTATCTGCTGCAACTGGAACCGCGACGTTCAACATGGACGGAACCATGTCTGCAGGGTTGAGCGGCTTTCCCGTTTACGAGGACAAGAGGTACACACGCTCCGTTCCTACCATCAGCATCCCCGATGCCTGCTCCGACTTCGGCGAAGCTCCAAATTACATCAAGATGGATATCGAAGGAGCCGAGGTGATCGCGATTGACGCTGCAAAGCACTTCCTCAAGATCCGTCCGATTCACTTCGCAATCGAGAGCAATCATCGAGTCGGCGGCGAACTGACCTGCAAAGCTCTGGAACAGACATTTGCTGGAATTGGATACCAGGTGCATTCTTCAGACAAATTTGGCGAGATGATCACCTGGGCCGGCCCGCAAGTATGAGGAAAGAGGCTAGCCGATCATTGGAAGGAAGTCCCTGGGCAATCGAGCGTTCCGTTCAATGAGGTTGCCCATTTTGGAATCCCACATCCGGAGTCGGAGCAGAAACGCTGGCAGACAGATGATAAAGGGTTTGGTGCCCAGGGGAGACGCGCCTCTAGACCAGTGAAGTTCCGACCATCCAAGGAGATTGCGATGCAAGCATGCAGAAACTGCGGTTCGAGCAATCTGGGGGAGTTAGGCTTCGTCGGCGAAGTGGCGCCTTTCTTCCTCAAGCGCGTTCTGAACATGGAGATCAGAGAGTCGGTGGCGCGTCACCCTCTTCGATTGCTCGCTCGCCGGTTGAGCTGGTTGCCGCAGCGGTTATTCACGAAGGTATTCGGCTCAAGCGCGTTCGTGGAGATGCAGGTCTGCCTCGATTGCTCCTTTGTTCAGGTGAAGCACCGATTCCCGGATGAGGCGCTGGGGCGACTTTACGCCGATTACCGTACTCCTTCCTACAACCAAGAACGCACTCACTACGAGTCCGCATACGCGTCCCTTGCCCCGCATGTTGGTATCGGAGGGATGGAAGTGGAGTGCCGGGTGGGCGGTTTGACTTCGTGGCTCCATGGAAAGATTGAAGCTGGCCGCGACTTCTCAATGCTCGATTACGGCGGCTCCGATGGACGATTCCTCCCAAGGATCGACGCCAATAAGTTCGTCTTTGAGATTTCAAACACGACGCCTTTGCCGGGCATCATTCGCGTTGCGACCGAATCCGAACTTACGGCGTATTCCTATGTCCAAATCGCGCACGTACTGGAACACGTAACCGAGCCCCTCACCCTATTGAAGCACGTGTCGGGGTTCATGAAGCCGCACGGCTATCTCTACATTGAAGTGCCGCAGGATTTGCCCGATGCCCAGCTTGCGGAACTGAAAGCCGGCAGAATCCGACGTGGGCTTCCAATCCATGAACACATCAACTTCTACTGCTGCAGGTCTATTCAACGGCTGGTTGAGGCCGCTGGGCTCAATCCAATTTCTGTTCAGACCACAAAAATCGACCTCGGCTGGACTCAGGGAACTAATATTCGCGCTCTTTGTGACCGGGGGGCTGCAGGCTGACTCTTTCAAACAATAGGCGGCGTGTTGAGCCTCACTAGGTGGCCAGGAACTGCTGTGCCATCAAAGCGTATATACCAGATCGCCAGCCGAGTGAGAAAAGCTGGAAGAACCATCAACCCCACCGTCGCGGTTGTCGCCCACAAAATGCCTGAGACCCCTAGATATCGGACCAACATTACCTTGAGCAGAATCGCTGCGACACTCGTGCTCGCGATGAAGGCAATTTGGTATCGAATGATGGACAGTGCGTTCAAAAGTAGATTCGGAATCCGCCCGAGCGCTTGAGTGCACATCCACGCGGCGATCGCCCACAGCAGTGCCTGCCCTATTCCCAGATCGGCGTGAAGCCAGAGCCGCAGTAGCTTCTCTCCAAAGACCAAGAGAACGACTGAGCCTGCGACGGCGAGTCCAGTCAGCAACGCTGTCCCGCGCAACAGTCCCTTGCGAATCCAACCCCGGTCGGCCTTCTCCGCAGCCTCGACAAACGCCGGCCACAAGGGCTGCGAGATCACCAGCAGCAGCCCCAGACCGGTCATGCAAATGCGCAGTGCGATCGTCATTTGGGCCGCGGCATCCGGTCCCAACAGCCGCAGAGCGAGCACGTTGTCGAGCAGGAAGGACAGGCCTCCGGTGAGATTGAGAGCGAAGAGCAGAAAGCCCTCGCGCAGCACCGCTCTCACCTCGCCGGCAGGCGCCAGACCATGCGGCCGTAGTTCGGGATGGGTGATGAGCAGATGAAGCAGGCTGCCGGCGTTCGACAACACCAGCGCGCCATAGACAATCGCCACGAAGACCCGGACGTCGTGAGTGATACCCGACGCAACCACGACGCCGGCCAGCGTGGCCAGTGTCTGCACCAGCTCCCAGAAGCCTGAGACGTAGCCCTTCTGCAGCGCCATCCAGGCGTTGTTCGCCGAGTTCAGCGGAACGTTGAGTGCCAGGCCCGCCACGGCAATTAGGAACGGTGCGCTCCCGTTCTGCCATCCCATCAGCGCCCCAACAACCACGGTTGCAGCAAGCATCAGGGCCGCGATGCCGCTGCCAAACGACAGAGCGCCAGTCAGGTGCATGCGGGCTTCCTCTTGATTGCCCGCCGCGACCGAACGGGCCACCAGAGTCACTAGCGCCGTACCGATCCCAATGTCGACCAGGCCGCTGAACCAAGCCAAAGAAGAGGCGCTGCCCCAGACGCCGAATTGCGCCACGCCCAGAACGCGCAGAAGTAACGGCATCAGCACAAGCGTGCTCGCGATCTGCACCAACCGCTGGAAGACGCCAGCGCCGGCTGCCAGGACAAATCGCCGCTCGCGCCTATGTGTGGACATAGGCGGAACCATGGCTGCACGCTTTCGCCAGGCGGGCCGCGCCGCGCAGAAGAAGAGACCGCAGGATAGCTCGGGGCAGCAGAAGCGCAGCGCCCAGGCGCGTCAGCACTTCAAACCGGAGGCAGAGATAAGGAAGGCAGGCCGGAAGCCAACCCCATTCCTCCCGGACCGATGTTCCGCGAACCCGCGTCCAGACAAACTGATTGGCCACCGAACGCGCCACGTGCCGGCGGCTGCATGTGCGGAGACGGGTCAAATACGCCTCGCTTGCTCCGGCTTGGCGGGCAGCGTCCAAAACCTCTCTGGCGAGCAAAGCGGACTCGCTTCCCCATGCAGGAGCCGGTGTGCAGTGGGAAACGTTATCGATTCGCCGCCCCGGCCAAAAATGAGTGTAGTGCGACAGGATGCGCGGGACACATCCCACTGGACCCCGAAAGGCGAGCTTGGTCCAAAAGAACATGTCACCGATGCTTCGATCGTCCGGCTGCGGTCCGACCTCTCTCAAATCCCGCACGCGCGTGACGCAGGCGCACCACGCCACCAGCCGTTGACCGGAGTAGTGTCCTGCGAGAAAATCCGTTCCGGACTCGACGGGGGGACCGATTGCCGCCTCTACTCGATAGTTTCCGTAGTGAAAGAGGCACCCCGTATAGACAAACGAAAGCTCTGGGTGGCGATCGAACATGGCAAGGACCTCGGCGGCGAACTCGGGTTCAAGATAGTCGTCGTCCGAAAGCCCAAGGAAGAGCTCCCCTTGCGCTTGATGCATCAGGAATGTTCCGTGCTGCGCAGCCGTGATGGTCTGAGCTTGCGAATAGGTGCGAATGCCACGGCCAGCGAACTGCCGAATCACTTCCGCCGTCTCGTCGGTTGAGCCATTGTCTGAAACGATGATCTCGACCTCCTGCGACGTCTGTGCCAGCGCACTCTCGATCGCGCGCGGCAGTAACTCGGCACGATTGAGCGTCGGTATAGCGATGGTCAGACGAGGCGGCATCCACGGCTAAAACTGGAACTGGCTTGGATAGTTTAGCTCATTGAAGATTACCCGCTGTGTACGGAATGAACATAGGTAACTGCTGGGCTATGAGAAAGCTGTCAGGCACATGCTAGACTCTTGTTCGAATCGAGTCACCGGCGCCATTCTTATGGTCAGTTAGATGCCGAGAGCGGATTGGAATGACAAAAAGGCTCATCACCATCATGACTCCTTGCTACAACGAAGTGGACAACGTCCGCGAGCTGCATCGGCGTCTAATGGAAGTGGCGGAGCAACTTCCTCAGTATCGGATCGAGCATCTGTTCATCGACAATGCATCGACCGATGGTACAGTCGAAGTCCTCCGCCAAATGGCCGCCAAAGATCCTACGGTCAGAGTCATCGTCAACGCGCGCAACTTCGGCCACCTGCGCTCGCCGATGCATGCCTTTCTTCAGGCGAAGGGCGATGCGGTGGGCAGCCTGCTAGCCGACCTGCAGGACCCTCCGGAATTGTTTCTGGACATGATTCGCGAATGGGAGAAGGGCTACCCCATCGTCGCCGGGATCAAGAATTCCAGCGACGAAAACGGCCTCATGTACCGGATACGCACCGCCTACTATCGCCTGGTAGCAAATCTCACCAATGTCAATGTTCTCGAACATTTCACTGGTTTCGGGCTCTACGATCGGTCGGTCGTCGAACTGATCCGCACAGATTTCCATGATCCCTATCCGTACTTCCGCGGGATGATCGCCGAGCTGGGTCTGCCTTGTGCAAAGGTCTTCTACAATCAGAAGCGCCGCGAGCGTGGCGTAACCAAGAACAACTTTTACACTCTCTATGACATGGCGATGTTAGGTATTACCAATCTCTCCAAAGTTCCCTTACGGTTCGTCATCTTCTTCGGCTTCGTCTCGGCGACATTCAGCTTTCTGGCAGGATTGTTCTATCTGGCCTACAAACTTCTATTCTGGTCCAACTTTACATTAGGTGTGGCGCCGGTGGTATTGGGTCTCTTCTTCCTCGGCTCCGTGCAACTCATCGCACTCGGAATCATCGGAGAGTATGTCGGAGCAATTCACACCACAGTGATGAATCGCCCACTGGTTACCGAGAAGGAACGCATCAACTTTTGAACTCGCGCCGGCTTGGTTTGCACTCAACTCATTCGGCTTTGGGATCGATTCCCCGGCTATAGATCGTCTGCCGCAGAGACGGGATCTGCGAGTACGGGCTTTCGATGTCGTCAATCCGTATGGGGGCATCTTTTTCCACCGGGCGCAAAAGAATCTCGCCTCGCATGAGTTCTCTGCACGACAACTGTCCCTTCTGCAGCGGAATCGCGAGGTAAACATCCTCATCGGAAAGAGAATGTCCCTCGGGCAGATCCTCTCTTGCGTAGACCCCCCGCACAAGACCGTCCAGATAGCTGATCTCCGCTCTCGTGGGCATCCGCTTCTGCGTGCCAGGCGCTCCGCACATCTCTCTCGCCTTCTTGAACGCCTTGAACCACTGGTCGATCTGGTGCGGCATGCTGCAGTAGGGCGATACCTTGACTCCATCCGAATTGATGTCCACGTGCCGCTCGAATGTTCTGGCGCCCTTTGCGTACGCGATCAGAAGTGAGTACGTCCAGTTGGAAAACTCATGCGTCGAAAACCCGATGGAGTTGTTCGGATAGCGGTTGCGCAGAAAATCGATCTGATTGAGTTCAAGTTGAAAGTCTTCTGACGGATAGAGTGACACGCAGTGATTGATCGCGAGAGGAATGTTGCGGTTCGCGAAGAATGTCACGATATCGTCCATGTCTTTGAGCGAGGAGCCGCCTGTCGAAACGATCACTGGCTTCTTGGTCGTCGCGATCTTCTCGATGAGGACCCAGTCATTCAGATCCGAGCTCGCGATCTTGATCATTTGAATGCCAAGTTCCGAACAGATGTCAACCGAACGCTCATCGAAAGGGGTGGCGGTTGGCATGCAGCCTGCCTGGCGAATCGCCTTCACCAGGGTAGCGTAGTCCTCATCCTTCAACCGCGTACTAAGGGTCTTCTGGATGTACCGCTCATTCGAGTCGAGGAAATCCCGATGTACAAATCTTTCGACGTCCCGAATCTGGAGCTTGATCGTGGCGCGGACATTGTTGAAGCGAACCACCTGAGCGAATTCGGAGATGATCTTCAGGCCACGCTCCACGCTTCCAAGATGGTTGTTGGCGATTTCGAGCACAAACAGATCTTCGAAGATATCCTTGTCAATCATGGATTAGCTCCCTTGCGATAAGCGGCAGAAACTCCGCAAAGCCGTCAAACCTCAGAAGGACTGGCAATTCCGCGCCTGCATGCATCTCGCCGTAGCCGTGTGCGGCAAACGCGAAAGCGACTCCGGCTTCAGCAGACGACCTTGCGTCCTCCATCGTGTCCCCCACCATCAGTACCTCATGCAGATCGATCTGATGCTCCTTGGCGAGCGCCCGGAGCATCTGTGCTTTCCCCGAGTATCTCGGTGAACGCGAATCCGGAGTCAGAATCGTTTCAAACAGTCCACGAATCCGGAACCTTTCGAGAATCCTGATGGAGATTTTTCTGGGCTTATTCGAGACCACGAAGAGGCGATGTCCAGCCTCACTCAGAGCCTCTAAAACCTGCTGTACATCGGGAAAAAGCTCAGTCTTCTGCCAGCCTTCGCTGTCATAGCTGAGTCGAAATGCCTGTACTAATGAATTGAGCTTCCGCTGATCATGGAGATCCCCAACAATGGAAAGAATCGTCGAAATCGGCGGACCAATCAGCGTGCGCAAGTCGAGTTCGCGATAGGGTAGCCCGCAGCGGGCGAACGCCGCGCGTATCGAGCACTCGATCCCCGGCAACGAGTGTAGTATCGTTCCGTCGAGATCGAAGACGATGCAGTCAGGCAGGCGGTTGCTCATTTATCCTTCGTCACGAGCATGTTCGATGCCAGCTCATCGGCAGATAGAAACGGGTACATGTCTTCCAGGTTCGGCGTGAGAATCTTACCGTCTTCACCAATCCGCGAGCGCAGGCGCGGTTCAAACTCCTGCTCCGGATCAACGCGCACGTCAAACAGCACGGGCCCTTGCGACTCGAGCTCCCGCTTTACTATGTCGAGGTCTGCGACCTTCTCAATCGAATAGGACGGTATCCCATAGGCCTCCCCTATCTTCGCCATTACCGGAAATGTCACACCACTCTCCGGACTCTCGCCGATTCTTCTGCCTTGGAAGAACCCCTTCTGCGTCTGCCGGATCGAAAGGTAGCCATGATTGTTCAGGACGAAAAGCTTGATCGGTAGTCTATAGCCGGCCACCGTCTGTAGTTCTTGAACATTCATCTGCAATGAACCGTCTCCGGCCAAGCAGATGGTCCGTGAGCCTCTGGCGGTGGCGACTCCAATTGCAGCGGGTAGATCGTAACCCATGGATGCAGCACCAGAGTTCGAGATCAATCGTTGCCCCGCCCTTAGCTTTGCTGTCTGAAAAGGAACTATACAAGCGGTGGCATTGCCGCACACGACCGCATCGTCCGAACGGAGCATCGCAAACAACCGATCGATGAAGTCGTATACGTTCATGGGAGGCCCGGCGACCCTTTGTTTCTCTTGCACGACTGGGTATTGGGTCCTCCATTTTGAAGCATGCGCAAGCCAAGCAGCGTGCCGTGCATCCGCATTCTGCAATCCGTCTAACTGCCTCAGCATTTCCGCCAGGAACAGCTTCACGTCGCAATGTATCGCGACGTCTGGCTGGATAAACGGCTTCTGCAGCTCCGCCTGGTCAAGATCGATTTGAATCTTGGTGGCGAATCGCGCAAACGAGTTCCAGTTGTAGCTCACCTGTCGGATGTTGAGGCGCGACCCGAGAACGAGCACGAGGTCGGAATTCTGTACGGTGAAGTTACCCGCGCGTTCTCCGATCGTGCCAGGGCGCCCACAGAAGAGTTCATCATCGCTGTCCATGATGTCGTGGGTCCAGGCTGTAACGACTGGAATCCGCAACAATCGGATGACGCTTGCAAACTCGCCAAGAGCGTTGCCTATCCTAATTCCGCTTCCCGCGAAGATCACAGGACGCTTTGCACCGCGAATCCTTGTGAGGACATCGCTTACTTGTCGCCCGATTGTCGCCGGATCAAAGGTTTGCGCATCTTCGGCGGGGTTGTAATGTCGCAACGACGCCGGATCAATGTCTTCGGCCTGAACATCGACCGGAATATCAAGCCAGCATGGTCCAGGGCGCCCACTCACTGCCAAACCCCAGGCGCGCTCCAGATGATAAGCAATCGAGTCGGGATCATCGACCAGTACTGCGTACTTTGTAATGCCACGAACCATCCGAATGATGTCTACTTCCTGGTCGCCGAGTTGCCTGAGATGTGCAAGGCGGTATGTCGCCATGCAGGTCTCTCGCTTGACCTGCCCGGAAATCACCATCATCGGAATCGAATCGGTCCACGCCCCGAAGACACCGTTCAAAGCATTGATCCCACCTGGCCCTGTCGTAACATTCAACACGGCAGGAATTCCCGTAATCCTCGCGTAGCCCTCCGCCGCCATTGCGGCAGCCTGTTCATGATGCGTGCAGGTGAAGCTGAGCCCACTCGTCGCGACAGAATCATTTAGGTGCATGGCCCCACCGCCGGTGACAAGGAATACGTGCCGTGCACCCCACTCCTTAAGTCGGCTCAATACATAATCGGATAGCTTCATGAACTCCCGTCAGGGCCGTGCGTCGCAGCGGAGCCCACTTTTGCGGGTTAGCGATTGTGGCGCTGCGGGTTACAGCTCGCTCTCCTGCCACACTAAGCGGTCATCATAGCAGTTTCTGAATTCGCGCCTTCCGGAGATGACTATGGTCCCGGTTACTGAAGATATGCCTCGTCTTAGCCGGCAGGAGGATGCTCAAAACTCTTCCACTGACGCTCCTCTTTCGCAGTTATTCTTGTGCCTATGAAGCCTCTGCCAAACCAGGACTTGAAGCATGTTTTCGACAACACCCATACGTTGTGGGAGAGCCTACGAGGAAGCCGCATCTTCCTTTCCGGAGCCACGGGCTTCTTCGGCGCATGGCTTCTCGAGAGTTTTGTTTACTGCAATCAGCAATTGCGACTCGGGTTGTCGGCAACGGTGGTGACGCGCAATCCAGAGGCTGTTCTCCAGCGGATGCCCCATCTCGCCGCGGCGAACGCGATCCGCTTCTTGAAGGGCGATATCCGGGATTTTGCCTTTCCGGAAGGCGATTTCGACTCCGTAATCCACGGTGCCGCCTCCACCTCGCTGGACGCGGCTAACCGGCCCGCTGAATTGATGTCCACGCTGATCCGTGGGACCGAACGAATGATTCAGCTGGCCAGGGAGAAGCGAGCCAGGAGATTCCTGTACATCAGCTCGGGTGCCGTGTACGGACGTCAGCCCAGTTCCTTAAGTCGTATCCCGGAGGATTATCTCGGCGGACCAGACTGGCTCGATCCAAACTCCGTCTATGGGGAGGGCAAGCGGATCGCCGAACAGATGTGCTCCGTCTTTGCCGACGAGAGCGGGGTGCGTGTCGCAATCGCCCGATGTTTTACATTGCTGGGGCCACATCTGCCCCTCGATCAACATTTCGCGATTGGAAACTTTATTCGCGATGCCCTTGACGGTCGAAACATATCGGTCAAAGGAGACGGTTCTCCAATTCGCTCCTATGTGTACGCAGCCGATCTCACGATCTGGTTGTGGACCCTTCTGCTTCGCGCCGACAATTTGCCGACGAATCCATTCGCCTGCAACGTGGGTTCAGGAGAGGAAATCAGCATCGCTGATCTGGCGGCTGCCGTCACTCGGGCTGTGGACCCTGCCCTCAAAGTTGAGATCGCATCGAAGACCAAGATCGTCGAACGCCAGCCCAGGTATGTACCGGACGTTCGAAAGGCGGGCGAAGTGCTGGGATTGATCCCGTTGATAGGACTGGAGGACGCGATCCGGCGCACCGCTGCCTGGTCGAGGGAAAACGCGCAACAGGAGAGCATGGAAGCTACTTCCGCTCCTTCCCGCTGACGGGACCTGTGACCAGCGCTTCCGGTTCCCCGCAGCGGACGAATGGGTCTGGATCCGATACAAAGTCCGTCATCGTCTTCACGACGAAATCGAGCATCGGTGTCGTCAAGCCCGGATAGACACCGATCCAGAACACGTTGTTCATCACAAAATCCGAGTTCTTCAACTCGCCGATTGCGCGGTAACTGCGGCCATCATAGGCTGGCTGTCGCGTCAGGTTGCCGCCGAAAAGAAGACGCGTCGCAATCTTGTTTGCTTCGATGTGGCGGATGAGTTCGTTGCGCGAAAAAGCTGCCCCCTCCCGCACTCCGATGGGGAATCCGAACCAGGACGGATCGGAACCTGGCGTAGCCTCCGCCAAGACCAGAGAGTGGGCCAGCGGCTCAAGGGCTGCACGCAGAAAGCGGAAGTTCTCCTTGCGGCGCTCGATGAATCCCGGCAACTTATCAATCTGCGACGCTCCAAGCGCAGCTTGCAGATCTGTGGTCTTCAGGTTGTAGCCCACATGGCAGAACGTGTACTTGTGGTCGTACCCGCAGGGAAGGTTCCCAAGTTGCCACTCAAAGCGCTTGCCGCAGGTGTTGTCTTTGCCTGGATCACACCAGCAGTCACGCCCCCAGTCCCGGAAGGACTCGATCAGCACCTTCAATTCGGGCCTGTCGGTCAGGACCGCGCCGCCTTCCCCCATGGTGATATGGTGCGCGGGATAGAAGCTCAGGGTGGCGACATCGCCGAACGTACCGACGAGCCGTCCTTTCCACGTGGATCCGAGCGCATCGCAGCAGTCTTCAATCAGCCACAGGTTGTGCTTCCTTGCAAAGTCAGAAACGGCGTCGAGATCGAAAACGTTGCCCAGCGTATGAGCGATAAAAATCGCTTTCGTCCGTTCGCTTCGTGCGGCTTCAAGTTGGCTGATGTCGATCTGGTAGCTCGGAACTGTGACGTCGACAAAGACCGGAACGAGATTGTTTTGAAAGATCGGATTGATCGTTGTCGGAAATCCGGCGGCCAGCGTAATGACCTCATCGCCAGGTTTCAGACTGCGGTCGCCGAGTTTGGGCGATGTCAGCGCACTGAGCGCCACAAGGTTTGCCGACGAACCCGAGTTCACCAGAGAGGCACACCGGACGCCCACAAAGCGCGCCAGTTTTCGCTCAAACTCGGCTGCAAATCTCCCCGTGGTGAACCACGCGTCGAGCGCTGAATCGACTACAGAGCTGAGATCCTTCGCATCGATCACCTTGCCCGAAACCGGGACTGGAGTTTCTCCCGGCCTGAACTCTGGCTGCGGAAAAGCCTCTTCGAAATACTCCGCAGTTAGAGAGAGAATCTGTTCCCGCAGCTGCTTGGATCGATCGTTCATCGAATACCTACTTGGCCAGCATACCGAAGATTCCACGTCACCAGAGTGTAAGAGGAGCTGCGGCTGCACCTCCAACGTAACCGGCGGATCGGATACCATGACTCATGCTCGACAGCAAGGAAGGCAGACGGCTGAAATGAAGGCGGTTATTCTCGCTGGTGGAATGGGAACGCGGCTTAGCGAAGAAACAGTGGTGCGCCCCAAACCCATGGTCGAGATCGGCGGACGGCCGATCCTGTGGCACATCCTCAAGATCTACTCCCAGCATGGCATCAATGACTTCATCATCTGCTGTGGCTATAAGGGCTACCTCATCAAAGAGTACTTCGCGAATTACTTTCTCCACATGTCTGACGTCACCTTCGACATGAAGGAGAACAAGATGGAGGTCCATCATAGTGTCGCTGAGCCGTGGCGCGTCACCTTAGTCGATACCGGAGAGTTGTCTGGAACGGGTGGTCGACTGCGGAGAATCTCCAAGTATCTCGCCAACGAAAACGCCTTTTGCCTGACCTATGGCGATGGCGTCAGCAATGTGGATATCACTGCTTCTATCGCCTTTCACGGACGCCATGGCAAGCTGGCGACCATCACAGCTGTTCAGCCTTCTGCGCGCTTCGGCGGCCTGCGGGTGGATGGGACAAGTGTGACCGCATTCCAGGAAAAGCCCGAAGGCGAAGGCGGCTGGATCAATGGCGGCTTTTTCGTTCTTTCCCCTGCGGTGATCGAAGAAGTTGAAGAGGATAGCACGATCTTTGAACACGGCCCAATGCAACGCCTGACCGCCAAAGGCCAGGTTGAGGCCTTCCTTCACAGGGGGTTCTGGCAGCCAATGGATACGTTGCGCGAGAAGCGGCGGCTTGAAGAGCTTTGGAGTACAGGGCAGGCACCCTGGAAGATATGGTAACTCAGGCTTGCTCTATCGGTTACTGAGTGACAATACGCCGGCCCGGATCGGGCACAGAGAAAAAGACCTAGAGTTCAGCTCTCACCAGCAGACACGTAATGTTGTCGTGGCCGCCGGCTTTCTTGGCCGCCTGCACCAGACGCCCACAGAGTTCATCCAAAGGCGCATCCGCCGCAAGCATTGACGCGATCATCTCGTCCGGAAGTTCGCGCGTCAGCCCGTCGCTGCAAAGAAGGAACAGGTCCCCAGATTCGGCTTCGTGCCCAAATACGTCCGGTGTCACGCGGCTCTGCGTACCCAATGCGCGCGTAATGACATTCCTGTAAGGTGACCGGGACGCTTCAGTAGGCGTCATGCGGCCCAGCCGAACCTGCTCCTCCACAAGCGAGTGATCCAGCGTCAGAAGTTCCAGGCTCCCCCCGCGGAGCCGATAGCAGCGGCTGTCGCCGATGTTCAGCACCCAGACGTGGCTCTCGTGGACGGTCAACGCGACCAGAGTCGTGCCCATCCCGCTCAGCCGTTCATTTTTCTGCGCCCGCGAGAAAATTGCTTCGTTGGCGGCAAGAATCGCCTCTTCCGCCGCGCTCGGCATCGAAACCAAGCCGTTCTGCCCGCGCCCCGCAAGCAGGTGAAGAAACTCATCCACGGCCACCGAGCTTGCGATTTCGCCGGCAGCCGCCCCACCCATTCCATCGCAGACCACGAACACGCCGTCCTCGACGGAAAACCCGAATGCATCTTCGTTCGAAGGACGTTTTCTGCCGCGGTCCGAAACTGCCGCCGCCAAATAGTGGAGGACCGCTGTGGCCAAGCAAAATTCTCCCGCAGCCCAGTGTACATGGCACAATCACCGCTGCAAACTGGGAGTGCCCGCCTGCTTATGGCTTTGGTGACGTGGCCTCAGGCTGCCCGAGATTGTAGACTTCAATCGCTCCGGCATTCAGGATGGCGACGAGCTTGCCGGAGGGAGAAATCGCCACATTACCGCCCCCGTCGAGGACCGGACGGACAGGCACCTGCAGCATTAGCTTACCTCCAACGGCATCAAAGACTTCCACCCACTGGCCCTTGATGTCCTGTGCGTCGAACGCATGACCGAAATCCTCGATCGAGTGGTCGACGGTCAGCGTCTCCCGAGCCAACCGCGAGCCGTCTGGCGACATCACAAAAAGCGGCCATATCTGGGTCGGCGGCGATGCTGCTTCCCAAAGTTCTCGTCCCTCGGTTGACAGCGCGATCAAACGCCTCCCATTTTGGAAGATGCATGTGTTGACCAGCGCCTCATCGTGGGAGACAAACTCAATCGGTGGCTGGCACGACGAGTCTACCGTGCCGAGCAGTGTGCTGCCGCCCCTGAAGGCATCGAAGCTCAGTACCCACTCTCTGGGTTTACCGGGCAACGACAAAACATAGCCATCGCCATTGATCGGCAGGTGCACCGGCGCACGCACACGGCTCACCAGCATCACTTGTCCCGACGCCCGGTCGAGAATGCGGACCACGATATCTCGTCTCCCTGAATCCTCCTGGTGATCTGCTGAGATATCGGCTGCCGCTGTCTGCGGACTGTCAACCTGCCCCTTTTTCGATTCCACGGACGCAGGCTCAAGCGAGTTCGTTACTAGATAGCGCTGCTCAGGATCCATCTCCACCGAGCGCAATGGACCGGGAAACTCCAGCAGGGGTCGCAGCTCGAGTTTGGGGTCGCCCTCCTTGATTGTGTTCTCGTCGCGCAGCAAAAAGCGCCCGCCGTGCAGCATCCATAAATAGCGATCATGATCGTGCAGCGTCCAGAGAGCTTCCGTCTCCACGCCACCCTGCGGCAGTGTCAACACCACAGCGCGAATCTGGCGTTCGGTATCTCCGGTTGATGATCGATGAATTAAGCCGGGCGCTCGGAAAGTGAACAGAAGCTTGTTCTCGTCGAGAAAATCGAGGGAGACCAGCGATTCGCGCTGCCCGAGATAGTAGGGGCCGGGTGCGTAAAAGCCGAGCGGCTCCACAGGAATCGAAAACGCGGGTGGCTGGGATGCGGCGGGTCCCTTCTTTGCTTCAGCATTCCCGGGATCGTCCTTCCGGTGATGGAGCGAAAGCACTCCGCCAAAAGCCTCAACCGAGACGAGCGAGCCGAGCAGCACACTCGCACTTGCAAAGACGAGGCCCGCCCGCACACAGTTCTTTCCAGTCACGAGCCCACGATTCATCGACAACCATTCTCTCCGATCTGACGCGACTTGGGCAGGCCGATGCTGCCCCTTCCGTGTGCGAGAGTAAACATAAGGATGACTCCTCCGCCCCAATCCAGCCGCCGCTCAGCATTTCTGGGCTACGGCGCCTGCGCACTTGCCGGATGCCTCTGGGGGACCGGCTTCTTCTTCGGCCGGCTAGCGCTTAATGAGATGAACGTCGAATCGATGGTGCTGTACCGGTTCTTGTTCGCGTCTCTTGGGGTGCTGCCGATCGCCCTCGCCAACCGTGTGCGCTTCACCGCAGAGGAGGTCCGAATACTCCTCATCTCAGCCTTCTTTGGCATCCCGGTGCAGTTCCTGATTCAGTTTCACGGCCTGGCGCTCACCACTGTCAGCCATGCCTCCCTGATGGTTGGCTCCATGCCCGTGCTTCTGGGCGTTGCAGCGGCCATTTTTGCCGGCGAGCGGCTCGACGCCGTCGGCTGGGGCGCGCTCGTCGCTTCCACCATCGGCGCTTCTCTCATTGTCCTCGGGGGCCATCATGGCCAAGGCGTCCGAAACGGTCCGTCTCTGGAAGGCGATCTGCTCGTCGTGCTCTCCTTGTGCACTGCTCTGGCCTGGATTCTTCTCAGCAAGAAGCTGATGCTCACGCATAGCGCACCAGTGGTCTCGGCCTACACCATTCTGTCCGGCACCGTGATGCTGGCAATCTGGATCGTTGGACCCACCCTCGCCAACCCCTGGCTGATCCACAAAATCGCACTGCCACCAGTGGCTCACATCAGCGCTACGGCCTGGATCGCGCTGGCGATCGGAGGCCTCGCCTGCACGGCTACGACTACTGTCCTCTGGAACTGGGGTATCCATCACGTTCCCGCCTCGCGCGCAGGTGTCTTCCTCAACATCGAACCGGCACTCGGCTCGATCCTCGGTGTCAAGCTCCTCGGGGAGCGACTAGGCCCATTCGCCTGGGTCGGCGGTGCCTTGATTCTGGTTGCAGCCATCGTCCTGACCACACGAGGGCACGACGTCCATCCCGACCTGGTTCTCGAGTAGAACCCCCAAATCAATATGGGACCAAGGTCGCAGAGCAACCCACCTAATGTGGCATACTCGGTCGCCCTAAGCCGATCAATAATTAAGTGGTTTCAGGAGGGAAGCCGTGGCCAACGTTGCTTCGCAAGCGAACGTAGTTGCCGGCGTCCAGGCCATGGAAGACCAGCACGGAATCCTAGTCGAGTCGATCAACGCAATCGGTCAGAAGTTGACGCTCGGTTACAGCAGCACCCGGCTCAGCGACCAAATCGCGCTCCTCGTCGAGTTCACCGGAATGCACTTTGGCTGCGAAGAGAGCCTCCTTCGCCGCCTTGGATACCCCGGCCTGGACGAGCATTGCAAGGCTCACCAGAACTTGATGCATCAGATCAAGATGGCCGCCCATCGCGCCGAGGCCGGCGACGACGCAGAGCTCGAACGCATTCTCGAGTCCTTACGTGGGCAGTATATGGAGCACATGGAGAGACTCGATCGAGAGTACAGTCAATGGTTCAATTCGGGAAGCGTTCACTAGAGCGGACTTTGACTACAACTTTTGTTCCATTTCCTTTGCACTCGTCCCCCTCTGCTGCCGATGTTTCCTTTTGTAGGGCTCGGTCAGTAGATAAGGTCGTATGACGCTCCTAATCTGGGACAAGCGGCTTTCGGTCGGCACGGCTTCGATTGAAGCGCAGCATCGGTTGCTCGTCGAGGCTCTCAACGAGTTGCATAACGCCGTCATGCGTGGCGACTCCAGATCCGTAACGGGTCTGTTGCTGCGCACTTTGATCGCCTACACGCGCAATCACCACGCCGCTGAAGAATCGTTGATGGCGCGCGTGGATTATCCCGATCTGCGGCAGCATCGGACGCTGCATCGAGAGCTGATGCAGAACCTCGAAGCACAACTCGCACACATCGATCGAGGCGAGGGCGTCGTCACCGTCGAATTCCTACATTTCCTGCGGGATTGGCTGATCAACCACTTCCAGAAGGTCGATCGCGCCTACCTGCCCTGGATCGTACGGCACGCAACCTCGAAAGGGCGCGTCGCGCCGCTGGCTCAAACCTCAAACGAGAGTTGCGCCGATCCGAACAACGGCGACGGCTTGCCTTCTGAAGCGAGATCGTAAACCAGCCGTTCCAGAACAATCCTCTTATCTGGCGGCGACGACCGCAATTCCAGATCGGCTCGCGCAATCAATCGCAGGGCACGCGTCAGTTCGCGGCGGCTCTTATACCGGCGCGCCTGCCGAATCAATTCATCGGCAGCAAACGGCGGCATCCGGAATCCCTGCCACAACGCCTGCCAGATGGCCCGTGAGTCGCGCACATTCTTCTCCAGGATCACCAGCATTTGGCGGAACGTGCGCGCCATCATGTAGAGGTGCCCGATCGCTGCATCCTCGCCGGCGTCCGAGCTATTCAGCAGTCCCTGCAGAAGCGCCAGTGCTCTCGCGCGATTCCGCGAGCTGATTGCATCGGTCAGCTCGTACAAAGACCGCTGCTTTGCCGCCAGCACCATCGTCTCCACATCGCCCAGCGTAATGCGGCCCTTGCCGGAGGTGTAGAGCAGCAGCTTCTCCAGTTCCGACGCGATCAGCATCATGTCCGCGCCCAGCGCATCGACCAGCTCGCGGGCTGCGTCCGGCTCGATGCGCGTGCCTGCCTCCTGCGCGGTTGCCACCGTCCAGCGCATCGCATCCTCGTCGCTCACGCGCGCCAACTCGACGATCCCGCAGTGCTCGCCAAGTGTCTCCGTCAACCGCTCAAACCGGTTCTTGTCTTCCATCTCCATGCGGCGAGCGTCGGTGGTGATACGCAGAAAATCGGCCACAAATACGAGCAGCGCCTGCGGATTCGGCGAACGAAAATACCGCTCCAGGGCCGCAAACTCCTCTTTCTTGGCTCCACGTCCGTAGAGCAGACGCACATTGCGCACAAAGACCACTTGAAACGGCGCCATCAATGAGGGTGTCTGCGCGCGATCAAGCACTTCGAAGATCGTGGTCGTTGCCAGATCGAGATCGGAAAGACAAAAATCCCTGAGATCCCCAGGGACAAACGCCTTGATCACCGCGCCTCGGCACCGATCGAGTAGAAACACCTCGTCGCCCGCAAGAACGTATCCGGAGCGCAACGGCCCGCCGCCGCCCCCTGCCGCCTCCATCTCGGCGACAAACCGGTCTACGGCATGGAATCCCGCGCCCCATCGCGATCCAGTCATCTGTCTCAGCCTCCTTCGCGAACCGAGGGCATATCCGGAATTAGAATACCTGCCGCAATTTGTCCGGACAGCAGTGCAAATCGCGTCCATCATCGGTCCCGGCAGTGTCGCTCGTCTACAACTTCAAAGCAGTCAAGGGTTAACCGACTTTGCACCCTGTTTACCAATCAGTTAGTACTGCTGGTTACTGCCGGCTTTGCTGTGTACTGACGTAATACCTGTCCCTATTTTTCCTCGGTCCGGCGTAAGGATTTTCGTTGCAGCTCAACTCGGTCAGGGCTAGACTGTGCGCAGCCTGAGGTATTTGGCTATCAATATTCCCTCCCCCTCAGAGCCCAAAGGCGGCGCGGCGATCCTCATCGCTGGGCCGCCTTCGTATTTTGTGTTTGACCCGATTTGCGGGCGCAGCGCTTGCCTATGTGCCGATGCCGACCCGCCCTAGAGCCCTTCCAGAACATCCGCGACCAGCGCACGGGCAAAATCGCGCGATAGCCTCTGAATCGCCGCAGGACTCTCATCGAAATACGCAGGCAAATCGGTCGTCGATTGGTACTGCTGGCGGAACACATAGTTCTTGTTCTCGTAGAGAACCTGTCCGTCTTTTCCCGTCAGCTTCACCGCCACCACCAGCGTGATTACGAAGCTCGACGACTGCTGCGTCGACGAGTTGTAGGTCAACGGAGCCACCGACTCCTGCAGAATCGTTCCATGCAGCACAACATCGGGATCGGAATTGGCATTGGGCGTCACCCGCAAACCGGAGCGCGCTGCAAACTCGCGAATCACGGCTTCGGTCATCACGACTTCCGTGTGGTAGGTGTCCGTACGCGTCGCGAAGACCGGCACCGCCAGCGTGTGTGCTTCGGGAGGAAGATGCGTGGCCGCGCCCAGCGTGTGATAGCCGCATCCCGCAAGCAGCAGAACGCAGGCCATCGACAATCCCATCCCACACAGAGGCACCGTCAGACGCATGAACCCATCTTAGTCGACCGGCAGCGCAGAACCGCGCGCGTTACACCCACGCCGTCGCCATCATCCCCAGACCTTCAGGCGGCAATTGAAGCCCATCGGAGCGGTCCCGAAAATACCGCTCGTTCAACTGCTCCGAGTCCGTATGCTCGATCTCCTGAAATCCCGCCTCGTGCAACTCGGCTTCCAACTGTTCAGGGGTAAAGAAGAGCTGAAACGGCTCTCCGGCCGCCGCCACACGCGCCGCCAGCGCTTCAAACACCGCACGTCGCGACGGACTCATGCTCTCAGGCGAGAGCGCATAGTCGAAGCTGACTCCGCTTCTCCTGGGTTGCCGCGCGATGGTCTGTAGAGTTGCGCGAAATGCAGCGGGGGTGAGGTACGGCACCACTCCCAGCCAGCCGAAAAAAGCCGGGGCACTTGCATCGAACCCCGCATCCGCCAGCCCTTCACCAAGGGTCATATGCTCAAAGTCCAGCGGAACAAAGGTCAGGTTCTCTGCAACATGGATCGAGGCCGCGTCCAGCAGCGTCCGTTTCCATTCCTGAGTCGCTGGAAAATCGACTTCGAAGACCCGCAGATCGGGAAATGGGCTGCGGTAGGCGAACGTATCGAGCCCCGCGCCGAGAACAACGTATTGCTCCACCCCAGCGGCAACGGCGCCCCACAACCTGTCTTCTGCGTAGCGGCTTCTCGCCGCCATGAACGCACGAAAAGCGCGGACCAAAGGATGAGCCTCGCGCTCCCGGTCCAGCGCAAAGTGCGCGCCCAACAGCGGCACCGCAATTGGGTCGGGAAGCACCGGCGGCTGATCCAGCACCTGATGCGCAGCACGCCGCATCGCGACCCGAAAAGCAGTTTTGCTGGCGCGGCCCGTCTCCACAAAGTCGAGTGTAGCGTGAGCCGGCGCGAAGCCTTCCGCGTACTATGGCCTCATGACCTGGATCGGATGGGCAATTCTTTCCGCCATCTTCGCGGCCGCTACGGCTCTGCTGGCCAAAGTCGGCGTGGCGCATGTCGACTCGAATCTGGCCACAGCGATTCGCACCAGCGTGGTCGTGGTCTTTGCCTGGGGCATCGCCCTGGCCCTCGGCAAACACGGCGAGATTCGTCTGCTCGACAAGCGTACCTTGCTCTTTCTCACGATCTCCGGCCTTGCCACCGGCCTCTCTTGGCTCTGCTACTTTCGCGCCCTCCAGCTCGGTCCCGCCTCCCGCGTCGCTCCGCTCGACAAGCTTAGTGTCCCTCTCGTGATGGTCTTCGCCTGGCTCCTGCTCGGGGAAAAGCTCACTGCTCCGGCTCTCCTCGGCGGTGCACTCATCACTGCAGGAGCCGTGGTCATGGCGCTCGGCTAGTCGAAAAGCATTCGACCGGCATGGATCCCTATACTGAAGAGGCCTCAAAGAGAATCTCGGAAAGGGTTCGTTCGCGTTGACCGCGCGTCACTCTAGATTGCCCTCAACTGTCCCAATTCGGCGTATTGTTCTCACCGGCTTTATGGGCTCGGGCAAAACCACGGTCGGTCCACTCGTCGCCGCGCGCCTCGGCTGGCGCTTTGTCGATGTCGACGACGTGATTGAAGCTGAAGCCGGCTGCACGATCGCCGAGCTCTTCACCCGTCACGGGGAGCCTGCCTTCCGCGACCGCGAACACGCTACGATCGGCCGCCTGGCTTCTCAAGATGACCTCATCCTCGCGCTTGGCGGCGGGGCCATCGAGCGCGCCGAAACGCGCGACCTGCTCCTCAGCACACCCGGCACGCTCCTCGTTCACCTCGAAGTCCAGCTCGCCACCACGCTTGTCCGCTGCGGCGGGACGGAGCACGCTCGCCCTGTCCTCGCTGACCAGGCCAACCTCGCCACCCGCTACGAGCGCCGTCTCCCGCTCTACCGCGCTGCCCACGTTTCCATCCCTGCCGACACACTGACGCCTAATGAGATCTCCGCCTCGATCGTCACCGCCGCAGGTTTCTGAGAACCTCACCGCGCTCCAGGCATCCTACATTGATATGATCGATTCAGGCGCCTTGCTACCCCGGCCTTCCGCCCTGTCCATGACTCCCGCATCCCAGGCTGCAACCTCGATTTCGCTTCCCGCGCAGGATCGCATCGTCGAAGCCCACGCGATTCATGCGCCCAGCCCTGGGACCACCGCGACGTTGATCCACGATCTCCGTGAACTGTTCAAGGTGCGCGTCACGGGCATGGTGCTGGTCACCGGCTGGGCGGGCTTTTATCTCGGCTCCATGCAGTCCGGCATATCTACCCTGCAACGCGGCCTGATTGACACTTTGCTGGGAATCGGCCTCATCTCTGCAGGCTCCGGCGCACTGAATCAGGCACTTGAACGTTCGACCGATGCCCTCATGCTGCGGACTGCCGATCGCCCACTGCCCTCGGGCCGCATATCCCTCACGCAGGGCATCCTTGCCGGCATCGGCGCTCTCGCTCTGGGAGCCTGGTGGCTCCTTCTGCACACCAATCTGCTCACCGTCTCCCTGGCGCTGCTGACCGCGTTCACCTACGTCGCGATCTACACGCCTCTCAAACGCGTGACCACCCTTGCCACTTTCATCGGCGCTTTTCCCGGTGCGATGGGACCGCTGCTCGGCTGGACTGCGGCGCGCGGCCGCATCGAGTGGTCCGCCGTTGCCCTCTTCGCCATTCTCTTCGTCTGGCAGTTCCCCCACTTCATGGCGATCGCCTGGATGTATCGCGACGACTATGCCCGGGCCGGCATCCGCATGTTACCCGTTGTGCAGCCGGACGGCCTCTCCACCGTGGCCGAGGCGCTTTTCTATGCGGTGATGATGATTCCGGTTAGTCTGGCCCCCTGGTGGCTCGGGCTGGATGGACCGGTCTACGCCGTTGTGGCCGCGATCCTGGGCCTTCTCTATCTCAGTTACACCGTCCGCTTCCGTCGCATCCTGCGCTCCATTCCTAATGCTGAAAGCCGTATGCTGGCCCGCGACCTGCTCAAAGTCAGCGTGATCTACCTGCCCTTGCTGCTCACGACCTTGATGCTCTGCGCCATCGCCAAACACTGAACCGTCATGACCACCATCGCTTCGGTACAAAGTCCAAAATCGAGCCCGCGCACCGCCATCGCGGCTATCCTTGCGATCAGTGCCGCGGCCTCCCTGTTTCTGTTCTGGCTGATCTACATTCATCCCGCCGCAGCCTCCAGCAGCCAATACGCGTTCCTGCCCGCCCTCAACGCGATCCTCAACGGCCTCTCTGCCATCGCGCTGCTTGTTGGCTATACCTTCATCCGCGCGCGGCGCATCGCTGCTCATCGTGCTTCGATGATCACGGCCTTCGTCTTTTCCAGCCTGTTCCTGGTCAGCTACATCCTGCACCACGCGCTGCACGGTGACGTCCGCTATCCGCTCCATGCGGCTTTTCGTACCTTCTATCTCTCGCTGCTGGCGAGTCATATTCTTCTCGCTGTGATCGCGTTGCCTATGGTCCTCGTCACCTTTTTCTTCTCGCTCTCCGGCCGCATTCCGCAACACCGCACGATTGCCCGATGGACCTTTCCTCTCTGGCTCTACGTCTCCGTCACTGGCGTGATCACCTACGTGATGCTGCGGCTCGCGCAGGGATAGACGCGCAATGTCTGCACGACCGCCCAACTCACACTCCACGCGCACAACCCGACTCCCAGGCGACGACGGCACCCGCCAGCTGTTGCAGTGGGGCGGCACGATGGTTGGAGCCGGCCTTCTCTCCGCGCTCCTCTTAGTCACTGTCCTCGGCGGTTTTTCGGCCACCGGCGCAAACACCAATACAGGCTGGTTTGCACTCATCGTGGCGCTCATGTGTCTTCCTTTCGGCAGCCTGCTGCTTACGCTCGGAGTGGCTAAGTGGCTGCGCAATCGCTCCCTCGCGCGGCGAGGCTGAGCGTCTGCTATTCTTGGTCGTTACGGGGAGAGAGTTTGGAAATGGCGAAATCAGTCAACAAAGTGATCCTGCTTGGCAACGTCGGCAAAGACCCGGAGATGCGCTCTACTGGCGGCGGCACTCTCGTGGCCAACTTTACCCTGGCGACCTCCGACCGCCAAAAGGACGCGCAGGGCAACTGGCAGGACCGCACCGAATGGCATAACCTGGTGGCCTTCACCCGCCTCGCCGAAATTGTGCGCGATTACGTCAAGAAGGGCTCGAAGCTGTATGTCGAGGGCAAGATCCAGACTCGCAGCTGGGACGACAAAGAGACCGGCGCCAAACGCTATCGCACCGAAATCATTGTGAATGACATCTCGCTGCTTTCGGGACGCGAGGATGGCGGTACCGGCGGCTATAGCCGCGGTTCCGGCAGCTCCTCGTCAAGCTACGATCAGCGTCCGCCCGCCGGAGCCGACGATCTCACCCAGCAGACCGAGATCTCCGACGACGACATCCCCTTTTGAGACGGGTCCCGGCCCAAAGACAAAAAACGCAATGAGCGCCGTTCTGCCCATTGCGTTTTGCCTCTATCGTTTCTCTAATCTATTTCTGTGTGGTTGTGTTCTCCCTTGCGCCATCTACTCTATGGAATCGTCACAGTCGCCGTGTTCGACGGTAAGCTCTCCACTCCCGACGAATCCACCGATGTCACGTAATACTGATAAGAAGCGCCGGTCTGTCCGGTGCTATCCATGTAGCTTGTTTGCGCATCGAGCGTTGAGTTCAGCCGTTGATAGGTCGAGCTACCCGTCGAAGCCCTGTAAATGTCATACCCCGAGACCGGATCGCTTGATTGACTCGGTCCACTCCACGCCAATTGCACTTCATGTGACTGTCCCGTTCCGCTCAGGCTCACCGTCGTCGTCGCTCCCGTCTATGAGTTGCTCGCGAGCGTCAGCTGGCCCGTCACGGCTCCCGTGGCCGCTGGATCGAACTCTATATTGAGAGTCGCCGTCTGACCGGCGTTCAGCGTGAGTGGGAACGTGATCCCCGAATCGGTGAAACCGGCGCCCTGGGGTATGTGAAGACTAACCCAGCTCTTCACGGCTGAGAAGAGCATGCACACGCCGTTGAACATCATCGCGTATTGCCCGGACCTCTTCCATCGGAAGTCCTTTAGGATCGCGAAGCGGCCAGTCGTCTCGACGAAGGCCTGGTACATACGGACAGTTATCACCGCAGCCCATCGTTACGAGAAGCTGGGCGTCTCTCGCCAATTCCTCTGTCAACTTCTGGGGCTTGGCATGAGAGAGATCGATTCCGATTTCCTGCATCGCTGCCTGCACTTCCGGGTGAACTCGTGGACCAGGCTCTGTCCCAGCCGAAACGGCCTCGGCCTTTTCTCGATCGGCGAGTTGATTGAAAAAAGCAGCTGCCATCTGTGACCGGCCGGCATTGTGAACGCATGCGAAAATGACCTTATACACTTTGTTTCTCCGCTGTGAACGCATTGACGCTGGCGCACCACGACTGGCTAGGCATCTGCACTGGGTCCCACGGGATGCTCAGAGGCAGAGTATCGGCCATAATCGAGCGGGCCTAATTCCCAGTGCAAAGAAACAACACGTTGTATCGTGGCATCGCACTTCCTTTCGCATTTCGAAGCGCGGCTATGAGTTTAGTTGGGCTTGAGCGCGTAAACTTTCACGCTGGCCGCAGCCTCATTGACGTCATATTGCGAGAGGAGTGTTCTCAATTCGTCGTGCAGCGAGCCTGAAGTACTGGGTTCCGGAGCACAGCAAGGCTCCTCCACGATCTGAAGAGGGTTTGTGGCATCCATCTTCGGGGAACAACAACCGGATTGATTCTCCACGTTGGCATACGCATTCAAATCGGCGCCGCTGTCCACGATCTCCACGTGCTCGAAACCTGCCGCAAGCAGCCCGGCTTTGTATTCGTCGATCTGAATTGCTCCCGCAATGCAGCCAACATAGGCGGCGATGCTGTTCGCGATTTGCTCCGGCAACTCGCGCTTCAAGGCGATGTCGCTCACCGCGAGACGACCGCCAGACCTCAGAACTCGCGCAATCTCGCGAAAGACTGACGGCTTGTCTGGCGCGAGGTTGAGGGCGCAGTTCGAGATGACGCAATCGACCGACGCATCCGGGAGTGGGATTCTGTCGATGGTTGACAGGTAGAACTCGACGTTGGTGTAGCCGCCCTTTTGGGCGTTGGCTCGCGCCCTCTCAATCATGGCCGGCGTCATATCGATGCCGATGGCGCGGCCTCCAGGCCCAACCATCTTCGAGGCAAGAAATACGTCGAGGCCGCCGCCGGAACCAAGATCGACCACAACCTCACCAGCCCGAATGTGCGCGGTTGCGGTTGGATTGCCACAGGACAGCCCCATGTTGGCTTCCGCCGGTATGGAGGTAAGCTCTTCGGGTGTATAGCCGAAAGCTTCGGCAACAGCCCTCACTCCTGCGTGATCGCTCGAAAGCGAACCCTCGGCCACCGCTCCGTACTTCGACTTCACAGAATCCAGAATCTGCTCTGCCACGATCCACCTCTCAAAAAACATATTCGCAAAGGCGACTATATTCCTTGCCAACATATTCGTCAATGCGTATAAACTATTCAATGGCGAGAAAACCACCCAGGTTCAACATGGAGCGGTTCTTTCAGGCGCTGGGAGACAATACACGTCTCCGCCTGCTTAACCTGATGGGAGATCGGGAGATCTGCGTCTGCTACTTTGTAGAGATTCTGGGGCAGGGGCAGCCGAAGATCTCAAGACATCTGGCTTATCTTCGCCGCGCCGGAATCGTTACGGCCCGACGTGAGGGCAAGTGGATGCACTACCGCATTGTCGTCCCCCCGAGTATTGGCGCCGCCCAGGTATTACGTCAGACGCTGGCGTGGTTGAAAGAGGACCGGACGATGCAGGCGGACCGAATGCGTCTTTCCAAGGCTTGCTGCGGTCCCGCAAAGTCTGGCGCGCTTCAAGGGGCGCCTCTACCAGCTCCAATCGATTGTTCCACCCCACTTGAGGCCAGATGACGATGTCGAGCCAGCCATTTACTCAGGGTCAGAGATGCGCCCCACTGCAGAGGAAGAAGCTCTCCTTCCTTGACCGGTTTCTTACTCTCTGGATTTTTCTCGCCATGGCGATTGGAGTCGCAGTCGGCCACTCCATCCCAAGCTCCGCCGCGTTCGTCAATCGGTTTCAATCCGGAACGACGAATATCCCTATCGCTATTGGGCTGATCATCATGATGTTTCCGCCGCTGGCGAAAGTGCGATACGAAGAGCTTGGCGAAGTCTTCCGCAAAAAGAGAGTTCTCGCGCTCTCATTGGTTCAGAACTGGCTGATTGGCCCTGCGCTGATGTTCGTCCTCGCGATCGCGTTCCTGCGCGACGAACCAGCCTACATGCGCGGGCTCATTCTGATCGGCATTGCACGCTGCATTGCAATGGTACTGGTGTGGAATGAGTTGGCGAGCGGTGATGCCGACTATGCCGCGGGACTCGTCGCCATCAATAGCGTCTTTCAGGTTCTCTTCTACAGCCTCTATGCGTGGGCCTTTATTACGGTTTTCCCCAGGTGGTTTGGCCTTCAGGGCAGTGTTGTGCAAGTTGGCATTGCACAAATTGCGAAGAGCGTCGGAATCTATCTTGGCATTCCCTTTGCTTCCGGCTTGATCACTCGGTTCACGCTCATTCAAATCAAGGGCGAGGAATGGTATCGCACGCGCTTTATACCAAAAATCAGCCCGCTCACGCTGGTGGCCCTGCTCTTCACGATTTTGGTGATGTTTTCCCTGAAGGGTGATCTCATCGTGCGACTGCCGTTCGACGTGATTCGCATCGCGATCCCGTTGGTCATCTATTTTCTCGTCATGTTTCTGGTCAGCTTCTGGATGGGCAAGCGGCTGGGCGCCGACTATGCGCAGTCGGCCACTCTTTCGTTTACCGCTGCGGGAAACAACTTCGAGCTGGCGATTGCCGTCGCTGTCGCTGTCTTCGGATTGAACTCGGGCGAGGCCTTCGTTGGCGTGGTAGGGCCGCTAATCGAAGTGCCCGCGTTGATCGGGCTCGTGAACGTCGCATTCTGGATGCGCAAGCGATTCTTTTTTGCGGACGGCCGAGTGTTTTCAATGCATCCGGTGGAGGACGCTCCCTAGGCGACCGTCAAGCCTCCGCGGGCTGCGCTGATCGATTCGCTCGAGAGCGAATGGACCTTTTCAGGCCGTGGCTTTGTGATTTCCGCTTCTCACTATAGCCGAGGGTCTTCCCCTCACTCAATGTGCAGGAGCCGCAGGCGATGGCTTCCTTCAATCGTTGGGTATCCTGATACAGCTGTGCTTCGCTTTCGAATATCCGACGCGAGGAGCTTGCCGGCAAGCGGTCAGAACAACAAGACGGACGGGTGATCTTCGCTCAGAGTCCGCTCCAGTGAACTTAGGCAGCCCTCGCAGCGCCCCTCGTAACGTCTAACCATCTGAAGGACGAATAATGGCAACCTCCACACTGCGTGCTCCCAACTCCAGCCGTTTCAAATTCAAAACCGCTGTCTGGATCTTTCTTGGTCTAACTACGCTCTTTGTCTTCATCACTTCAGAAGTTCTTCTAGTCACCGATTTCCCTATGTATCACGCCTACCGTCTGCAGGTCATCGCCGACCGCCATCTCCTCATCCCACATACACTCGCCGGAATCTTCGCTCTCGTGATCGGCCCCATCAATTTCTCCTCGCGGATCCGCCAGCGGTACCTCAAGTTCCATCGCGTTCTCGGACGTATCTACGTCATCTCTGTCTTAATCGGCGCCGCTACTGGGGTCGCTCTCGCTAGCGGCCGTCCCGGCTTCCCCGGAACCTGCGGACAGGCCGCAGCCTGGGTCGTCTGCACCACCGCAGCCTTCATCACCGCGCGTAACCGCCACGTCATTCAACATCGTCAGTGGATGGCCCGTTCCTACGCAGTGACTTTTACCTTCGTCTCCAGCCGTGTGCTTAACCTCTGGCCCCGTTACTGGAGCCATCTCGGCGACACCCTATCTGCCGTCGGTGTCATCGCCTTCACTCTTGCTTCGCTGCTTATCGTGGACCTCGGCCTCAACTGGCACGAACTCTCCACCCGTCGTAACTGATGGCCGGCCAGGAGGCCAACAGATTTTCAGGACATCCACAACAACGTGGGTGATACCCATCTCACCTTTGAGATGCAGATCTGCAAAACTCCTTATTTTCCGAAGCTGGTACCCTCCAGCTCCGAGCTGAGCAGAGGACCGGAACCACCCAGCTGTCCAACTACCCTGATCACCGCAGGCTCCTCACCCTCCAGGACCCAAACCATCACATCTTTCGGCTGAAGGTTGAGCAGTGTCGCAATCACTCCCAGGATGCCACCCAATTCCGGATGGATGCGAAACACCGTCGCCTCAAGGGTCTGTCCTGCCTTTTGAAACGGTTGCTCGCCCTGCGGCGAGATCAGGATCCGAATCAATCGCCCGCCGAAGACTGGCGCCAGTATCCCCACCCGAAACGGAGCCGTATTGGGCGGCACATTCAGCAGCAACGTTCCGACGAACCCATTCGCGAGATCATCGGGCAGGTCGATGTGCTCGCTCTCGACATGTATCTTGCCATTCTTGTCGGCTGTGCGGCTGGTCGCTATGCCGGTAGCGGCATCCACCGCGAAGTCGACGGGCTTCACAAAGAACGGTCCCCTCTGTACGTGATGGTTGCGCACGAACCGAAATGTGCCCTGCTGCCTGTACGAGGTCGTCTCATCGTCAATCGACCCATCCACAAATCGATAGGTCAGGCGCATCGTCACTTCATCGCCCTGCACGTCCTCTGTGAATTCAACCCTCGCGATGATTTGTCCAGTCTCTGAGCGCGCCACCATAAAGTCGTGCCTCGGAAGTTGGATATGCTTCACCGAAATTCGTTCTGCCGACGCTGCGGCGCTTAATATGATTGTCAAAAATGCAGCTACGAGGAATCTGCTTCGAGCCATCCAATACCTCGATCTACAGATCAGCTTAACCAGTTGCCAATTGTGCTGGAAATAGGCCCCAACAAACACTCTCACTTCCATCGCCCCACACACAATCGTCCCGGCCGCCAATGCTCCACCGTCACCGCGTGGCGCGGAACCTCAGCCGCCGTCAGCAGCCGCTCCCAGTCTTCCTTCCGGAAGGCCCGCCTAAAGGACACCGGCCCATCATGCCGTACAAACCGATGCCACCCCGCGACCCTCTCCACCCACTCAAACATCCGGCAACTCCACTCCGACCGCTCCAAGTCATTGATAAACCAACCTTCCTGCGCAGTCGTTTCCATCCACCGCAGCATGGCGACGATCTCATCATCCTCAAGATGATGTGCCATCAGCGAACTCACCGTGATATCCACCGGCTTCTCCGGCCGATACTTCAGGGCATTCCCGGTCACCCACGCGATTCCGAGCTCCTTCGGCGTGGACTCCGCTGCTGCACGCGCTGCATAAGGATTCAAGTCGATCCCCGTTAACTGCACGGCAATACCGCGTCTTCGCGCCCAGCCAGCAATCTGGCGCAGCAGATCGCCGCCGCCACTGCCCACATCGACAATGTGCAATGGTTCACGAAGTCCTTGCGGGAGCCCCTTCAGCCAAGCCAGTGTCGGCCGATATCCCAACAGCAAGCCGTTGATCTGCTCGAGGCTGTGCAGGCAACCACGGAAATCTGCATAGCTGCAGTCACCATCCATCAGCTCCGGTAGATCGCGCGGAGAGACTCGCAGTCTAAAATCGTTCACACCACTAGACCGCATGAAAACGCATTGTCTCCGTTGTCAGCCCCGGGCCAAACGACATCGCGCACCCGCGCTGTCCCGGCTGCGCCTGCTGCGCCATCTGTCCGGTGAAGATGACGGAAACGTCATGTACATCGTGGTCGAGTACGGCAGTGGCGATGCGGTTCAGGTAAGCCGTAGTTTCTCGCAATTGGCCCTCAGTTCGAGTTATAGGGATAGACGTCGCATGTGTGTTATGGGGAAGCTGAACGACGAAGAGGAGACAATCAAACGACAGTCGACCTTCAACTAGCGGCGATGTTACAGATCAATCAAAGACCTGATTGACAATTTGGCGAAGTTACTATGGGTCTATTCACAATCTTGGCTGTGCGATAAATTGGAGACAGCAGGCTGAGGCTTACCATCTTCGCCTACGCTCCGTCCAACCCTCGTGACAGTCCTGTTGATTTCACCGCCTGCACCACACCGCGATTACAGGATCGTCATGTCGCTCCCAGAAGGGGCAGTACGATTTCAAGTATAGAGCCCGAACAAGGAGATTCCAGTTACAACGTCCAAGCTGAATCAGATTCCTGTGCGAGATGAAGTTCTAGTCCTCGGCGGTGGCGTCGCAGGCTGCGCCGCTGCTATCGCGTTGGCCCACAAGGGACGGCAAGTTACGCTGATCGAACGCGAACCCACTCCGCGCCATAAGGTCTGTGGGGAGTTCCTGAGCGGCGAGGCCCTTGAGGACCTGCGTGCTCTCGGCATCGACGTCGTCTCGCTTGGCGCCGTGCCCATCCATTACGTTCGCCTCGCTGCTGCCAGGCGCGCCGCGGAGGCTCCTTTGCCTTTTCCTGCAGCCTCGCTCACACGCAAAGTGCTTGATACAGCGCTCATCGCAAAGGCCATGGCCGCGGGAGTCCGCGTGGAGCGCGGTCGTAGCGTGCAGACGCTCGCTCGCACGACAAGCAACGTCTGGCAAGCTACGCTCGACGACGGTACCACCTACGAAGCTCCAACCGCCTTTCTCGCCACGGGCAAGCACGATCTGCGCGGCCACGGTCGCCCGAAGGACCCCCACCAATGGGTCGGCTTCAAAATGTATTACCGACTGTCTGCCGCCCAGACCGCGGACTTGGCCGATGCCTCCGAGTTGACGCTCAATTCCGGAGGCTACGGCGGTATCCAACCGGTTGAAGACGGCATTACGAATTTCTGCTGTGTGGTCCAACGGCGGTATTTTGCACGTGCGGGTCTTCGCT